>CALGEE010000537.1 GCA_937881525.1 uncultured Sphingomonadales bacterium
CGCGGTGGTTCTATCGGGCGAGGGGCGCAGCTTTTGTGCTGGGCTTGATATGGCGAGCATGGCAAGTGGCGGGGCGAGTGCGAACAGCGGCATGGGCAGCCTGACCGACCGGAAGCACGGCAACGCCAACACATTTCAGCAAGTCGCGATGCTTTGGCGCAAGCTGCCGATGCCTGTTGTCGCGGCCGTCCATGGTGTGTGCTTTGGCGGTGGACTGCAAATTGCTAGTGGCGCCGACATCCGCGTCGTCGCGCCAGATGCGCGGATGGCCGTGATGGAAATGAAATGGGGCCTTATCCCCGATATGGGAGGCTATGCCTTGTGGCGTGGCATGGTGCGTGAGGATATGCTGCGCGAGCTTACCTACACCAACCGCGAGTTTTCAGGGGCCGAGGCGTTGACGTTAGGCTTTGCAACATTTGTGGATGAGAACCCCCATACCCGCGCCATGGCGATTGCCCGCGAGATTGCGGATCGCAACCCAGAGGCAATGCGCGAAGCAAAGGCACTTTTTAACGAATGTACCGATATGGACGAAGATGCGATATTAATGGCCGAAAGCGTCCGTCAAGCGCGCGTCATCCGTCAACCCAACCAAATTGAAGCGGTTATGGCCGGAATGCAAAAACGGGCAGGGGTTTTTGCCGATTAAGCCGACTTAACGTGCAACCGTTCAAATTCGCCGCGCAGATCCTGTGGGATTGCAGTCGGGCCATTGGCGTCGGTTAAGACGATGGTGGTGATGCAGGTCGCCTTGCACTGGCCACCTTGAAATGCGGCTGACGCGATGTCCCAACTGCTGCTGCCGATCCGCAATATGCCGCTGGCAATCTCGACATGTTCGGGGAAATGTGCCTCGGCAACATACTCTAGCGCAACGCTGACGATCAGCCAGCGTTGACCCGGCGCGCGACGTTCAACCTCAATAGCGTGGTTGAACATGCCGCGGCCATGTTCGAACAATCCGGCCATGGAGACATTGTTGATGTGGCCCAACAAATCCAGATCTGCAAAGCGCGTTTCCGCGCGGTGGTTGAAGGGATAACTTGCAGGGTAAAGCTGCCAGCTTTGTGGTTTGGGCATTTAACTGAGCCTTGTATAATATAGTCACCCTGAACGGGTGTCAGGGCCTTCATCTTCAGCGCGGGAAGTAAGACCCTGACACCCGTTCAGGGTGACGGTTTATGCGTCAATGGTAACAGTTTTTGTATCGATAGTGTTTTTACAAACCCCGACCGACCAGCTCTTTCATAATCTCGTTCGTGCCACCAAAGATCCGCGTTACACGCGCTGCACGCCACATGCGGGCGATGGGATATTCGTTCATATATCCTGCACCGCCATGGAGTTGCAGGCAGGCATCAACGACTTCCCACTGAAGGTCGGTGTGCCACAATTTTGCAGCAGCGCCTTCTTCGGCAGTGAGTTCTTTCTTGTAATGGCGGTTCAAGGCCCAATCGAGGTGCGCCCAGCCGACTTGAAGTTTCGTCTTGATATCGGCCAGCACGAAGCGGGTGTTTTGGAAGTCGAGCAACGGCTTACCAAAGACAATCCGGTCGCGGCAAAAGGCAACGGTTTCGTCAAATGCCTTTTGTGTGCTCGCCATCGACGAAACCGCGATGGAAAGGCGTTCCTGCGGCAGTTCGCTCATCAGATAGATGAAGCCCTTGCCCTCTTCGCCCAAGCAATTGGTCATGGGGACGCGGACATCTTCGAAAAACAATTCCGATGTGTCGGCTTCGTCCATGCCGATTTTATCAAGGTTGCGGCCGCGCTTAAATCCCTCGCGCTCGGCTTCAACGAGGACGATCGACATGCCTTTATAGGCAGGTTGAATCTCTGTGTCTGTTTTGACGCAGACAAGGATCAGGTCCGCATTCTGACCATTGGTAATGTAGGTTTTGCTGCCGTTGATGACGTAATGGTTGCCGTCTTTTTTGGCGGTAGTCTTCATAGCTTGAAGATCGCTACCAGTGCCGGGCTCAGTCATCGCAATGGCCGTGATGACCTCGCCTGAGATCATCTTGGGCAGCCAATGCTTCTTCTGCTCTTCGCTGCCATAGCTGGTGATGTAATTTACTACGATATCGGACTGAAGCGAGAAACCAGTCGCTACGCCGCCATAATAAGCCGATTCTTCGTCAACGATGGCGTTGTAGCCAAAGTCGAGGCCAAGGCCGCCATATTCAACGGGCGCAGTGGGGCACAGCATGCCAACTTCGCCAGCCTTGGGCCAGATGGATTTTGGGACGATGCCGTCTTCCTGCCACTGCTTTGCGTGGGGGGCGACTTCCTTTTGCAAGAACAGGCGCACTGACTGGCGAAACGCCTCATGATCTTCATTATAAGCCGTACGTGGAATGGTATCGAGTGACATGTGAAAATCCCCTGCAAAATGGGCCTGTGGTTATGCATACTTTAATGGCAGTAAGTTGACGTGGGCGTCAAGCCGAATTTAATCGTTTGATTAAACCGGCTCTCCTGCGTCACGGGCACGCTCAACTATTGTCCGTTCCGCGGTGGGCACCGTCCGATATGCGGCGATTAGCAAAGCCAAGGCGACAGGCGCGACCGCGATCAGCGACAAAATGCCGACGCGCAAGTCACCCACCAGCTTTCCATCGACCATTGTTCCAGCGAGATCGGAAATCTGGCCGACAATATAAGGCCCAAAGGACAAGCCAACGAGGGTAGTGCCCAAGAAGAATGCGGCGGTCGCTGTGCCGCGCATCCGCGGCAACACTAGGTCCTGCGTGGTGGCTGCTGCTGCGCCAAGTGCCGTCGCACCGAGCATGACGGCGACGAAGTTCATTGCATAAAACAAGATCACGTTATCGGTGGTATACCCAATGCCGATGGGAATGATGGGGCCCACGACGCCCATGATGACGACGAGGATGCGACCCGCTGGATTCTTCGTACGCAACGCATCTGCGACCCGTCCGCCTATGATAACTCCCAAAAATCCGCTGAGGGCTCCATTTGCGCCAAGGATGAAGGCCAATTCTTTCTTGGGTAGGCCCAAAACCGTTTCCGCATAAGGTGCTGACCAAAAGGTAAGTGCGTAGGCAGCCAAAGCCACCAGGCCATAACCAATGGTGGTGCAGATGAATGCTGGCGTGCCCCAAATTAAACGGAAGGTCGCTGGGTCTTTTGCGCGCAGCGATGATGCCCATGAGAACACAGCGTAGAAGCCGAAGCCAACAGCCGACCATTGCGGGAAATTGCCTGTGAGTTGGATCATCATATAAGCAAAAGCAGCAATCGCACCTCCGGTTGCAAGGTTGATGACGAGTGCTGCAGGACCGCGCTGATAGGCGCCCCAAAGGGTGAACGGCGGCACGATCATCGAAAGGTCTTGCGCGAATGTTCTGAATGGGGTGGGATGCGCTGGGGTAACAAGGCCATCCATCGCGCCGCGCAAGGGTTCACGCAATGAAGCGACCCATAAGCCGACCAGCACGCCCGGAACACCAACGGCGACGAACGCCGCATGCCAACCAGATAGTCCAAGCGGGCCACCTTGCGGGTAAGCCGCGTTCCAACTCTGGACAATGAGTGCGCCAAGAAAAAGTGAAACACCTCCGCCAATGTATAGTCCCGACGAGTAAATCGCGAGCGCGGTTGCGCGCTGCCTTTTCGGGAAATAATCAGAAATCAGCGAATATGCCGTCGGACTTGCGGTTGCTTCCCCAACGCCTACGCCCATGCGCGCCATGGTCAACTCAGCTTGGTTGCGCGTAAAGCCAGATAGGGCGGTCATAATTGACCATAAGGCAAGGCCAATCGAAAGCAGCTTCACGCGGCTCCAGTTATCTGCGAGCCGCCCAAGCGGAATGCCGAATAAGGCGTAAAAAACCGCAAAGGCAGCACCTCCCAAAAACCCCATGTCGGCGTCTGTCAGGCCAAGGTCAGCCTTAATATCAACAGCCAAAATACTTAGAATTTGCCGGTCGATGAAATTGAGAATGTAGACGACGACCAGAACCATTAGGACATACCAGCTATAGCTGCTGGCCTCTGGGGAAGGTGCGTCGCGCTCTATGGGAGCCGATTTGTTCCGTTCGCCTTCGACCGTTCCACTCACTGACCTCTCCCTGATGCGCCGTTATCGACTTATTAGGGCAGGGCTAGCACAACGGGCAATGGGTGCAACATGAATTACAATTCAAACTGCGGTGGCTGGATTGGTTTAAAAAATTCATTTTTTTGTATGTCGTGTTTTACTTGAAATTAGGATGATTTCCTCCAATACTATGTCCATGCGGCTATAGTGCCGTTTTTTTGAGGAGAAATAAGTCATGGCACAGTGGTCCGATCCACGGGTAACCGGGGCCCAGTCAAGTCTTGCAGGTGTCGGCTCACGCGCCGGTGACGTCGCTTTTGACGCCGGTCTGCGTTCGCACATGCTCAAGGTTTATAATTATATGGCGTCGGGCGTACTGCTCACCGGCGTCGTCGCGATGCTGTTTGCGCAAACCGAGTTGGCGCAAAACCTGATGACCAACCCAAGCATGATGAGCTGGGTGATTATCTTGTCGCCACTGGTGGTTGTACTGGCGATGAGTTTTGGCCAGGGTAAATTCTCGGCGTCAACGCTTCAGGCAATGTTCTGGGGTTTTGCAGTCCTGATGGGCCTTTCGATGGCGCGCATCTTCATGATGTTCACCGGTGAATCCATTGCACAGACATTCTTTGCCACCTCCGCGGCTTTTGCTGGGCTTAGCCTTTGGGCTTACACCACAAAGAAGGACATCAGCGGTTGGGGAAGCTTCCTCGTGATGGGTATGGTCGGCTTGATCGTGGCATCTATCGTAAACATCTTCCTTGGTTCTGATACGCTTCATTGGGTGATCAGCGCAGCGGGTGTGCTCATCTTTGCAGGTCTGACGGCTTACGACACACAGCGTATTAAGAGCGAGTATTTCTACCTGCAAGGTCCAGAAATGATTGGCAAGGCGGCGGTTATGGCCGCGCTGACGCTGTATCTCGACTTCATCAACATGTTCCAGTTTTTGCTGAGCTTCCTTGGTAACCGCGAATAATCTCGGCGGTTCCGGTTGAACGCATAAGGATGGCCCGGTGGGAAACCACTGGGCCATTTTCTTTGGGATTTTGACGAACAGGGCTTTTCTTTCCGTGTAAAATCTTGTTGGAATCATTTTCATCAAACCGGAGACTAAATAATGCGCTGGGGCGTTAAGAATCTAGCAGCCATCATCCTCGTTGGTGCAGCTGCAGCTTGCGCGCCTGCGCCAGTTAGGGTGGTACCCGTACCTATTCCACTGCCTCCGCCTCCGCCTCCGCCTCCCGCTGCGCCTGCGATGCCGCTGCCGCCCAGTGGTGCTGCTGTATCAATGACTATTCCGCCAATCGGTTTGGATGGCGTTCGCGTTACGCCCAATCGCGGCCTTAGTCGTGACGAACAGATCTGGCATTTCCGGTCGGCCCTGAATGTTGCTGCGCTTAATTGCCAAGGGCCAGTTTGGGGACAAATTGCGAAGGAGTATAACAAGTTCATCGTTATCCATAAGGTGCTGTTGTCAAAGACCAGCAAGGCAGTGGATCGCGAATATGTGAAGCGCAACCCCAAGCAAAACGGCTTGCGTATTCGGGATACGAAATTGACCGATTTGTACAATTACTTCGCTCTGCCGCCAGTACGGGCTCAATATTGCGACATGTCACTGCGCAAGCTGACGGAGGCTAATCAGGTGCCGAAGGAAGCCTTGGCCGAATATGCCATGGGCGGCCTGACCGATATCGATACTCTCTTTGTGAATTTTTATGATGCCTATGTGAAGTATCGAGGCGACTTGGCGGACTGGAACATGAAATATGCGCCCAAGCCGGTATATGCGCCGTCTAATAACATTATGGCTCCGCCGGTGACAGCGCCGCCGGCTGCTGCCGCTAAGCCTTTACAATCTGGTTAGTCGTCAATGGCGTTGATGGCGCCCCGTTCATGCCATGTTTATATAATCGCGCATGGCCGCTGCTTCGGCTTCAATCTTTTCGATCCGGTGTTTGACTAAGTCACTGATGGATACAAAGCCAACAAGGACATCATCTTTGATAACTGGCAAGTGGCGGATGCGGCGTTTGGTCATGAGTGATAACGCGTACAGTATTGCCGTATCAGGCGTGACGGATATGGCAGGTGCGGTCATTGTATCCGCAACCGTCTTGGTTAGGAAGGATGCACCATGCTTGGCGACCCCGTAGACAATGTCGCGCTCGGAGAAAATGCCGATAACGGACTTGCCGTCTATTACAGGAAGCGCGCCGATCCGGTTCTCCGCCAAACGAACCACGAGATCTCCCACGCTTTCATCCGGTGATGCCGTCAGCACGTCCGGACGGTGATTGGCCAGTATTGCAGAAATCGTCATCGACTCTCTCCCTATGTTCTTGCTTCTGATGGAACTTATAGCATAGGGCGGTCTTATCAAGTCATGACGCGTCCCTCCCGCCTCGATGATCCCCTATATGCTAGCTTTGCTTGGCAGAGATTTTGGCGCCTCATGCGCTGGATGTTCGGCGTGACATTGATTGTTACTGTCGCGGCATTGGGTACCTTCTGGTGGCAAAACGGTATGGTTTCCATCCACTTTTTCATTGCGACCGCAGGCGCAATTTTTGGCGCCATCATGCTCACGGCTGCACTCATGGGCCTCGTATTTTTATCGAGCGGCTCGGGACATGATGAGGCTATTGACGACCCATTTGCGGACGAAGTCGACCGTTGACCGAAAATATTCAAAATCTTCCAAAACGGAATGACCCGGTTTTGCGTGTAGTTCCGGGTCCAGCAGACATTAACGCCAATGGACATATATTCGGCGGTTGGGTGCTTGGTATGATGGATCAGGCCAGAGGCATATTGGCGGGTCGTATCGCGCAGGGCGCCTGTGCGACTGTTGCCATTGAGAAAATGGAGTTCATTGCGCCGATATTGCTGCGCGATATTATCTCTGTTTATGCAACACTTGAGCGGCGCGTGCGCACCTCGATGGGGGTTCGGGTCGAGGTGATTGCAACGCGTGCGCGTGGCCAGCAAGAGGTGAAAGTCACAGAAGGTCTTTCACCTTCGTCGCACTTGACGATGAGCATAAGCCACGGCCATTGCCTGAGGGCTGACCGCACCGGTGTTCCTGAAGCCATCTGCTAGCGTTTAGCCGACAGATTATAGTTGAGGCGTCCTCGCGGGAGATTCCACACGATTATTCTGCTGCGGCTGAAACCTCTTCATCACCAGTTGCCTTTACCCGGCGCATACGCGGCTTGCGGGCTGGCTTTTCACCCGCGCTGTCATCCTCGCTTGACGATATTGCAATCGAAGGCTGCAAGACTGCAAGGTCGAGGCCAGCAGGGGCATCATCATGGTCCTCGCTGTGATGACGGCGTGGGCCTCGATTTGCGCTCCGGCTATTTGCGGGCCGTTCGCTGCGTTCAGGATGTTCGCTGCGTTCCGGGCGACCCGCGCGCGTTTCGCGTTGGTCCCATTGGTCTCTGTCGCTTGAGTCGTCATCGGATGCGGCTTCTGCGTCTGCGTCTGCGTTGCCGGACGATGGATGATCGTCGTAACTCGGTGAGCGATTATAATTAGTCGAACGATCGTCATTCTGCCAATCGTCGCGGTTGTCATCGCGCGCGTTGTCACGTGGCCGGCGTTCGCCTTGCTGTTCCTGACGTGCTTCCTGGCGGCTGCGGAAATCTGCGAGCACACGGAAATAGTGGTCGGCAAATTGCAGGTGATATTCGGCATTGACGCGGTCGCCATTAAACTGCGCATCTTGTGCCAGTTTCTTGTATTTTTCGAGCATCTGCGCTGCGTTGCCGCGCGCACGATTATCAATCAGATTTTGATAGTCAAAACCGCTGCGGTTGTTGTTCTGTTGCCGGTTGTTGTTGCTGTTGCTGTTGTTATTACGACCGCGGCGACGATTGTTGTTATTCTGCTGCTGCCTGTTGTTGGTATTCATCAGGGCTGACCCGTCCTCTGTTTTGGCACTTAATGTTACATGGAACCCCTGAACCCGGTTTGGGTTGCGCTAGGGTCAGCATTAACCCTGTCAATTCGTCCATCTGCGCGGGGGGCGGCTTCGCGCTAAAAGACCGTTAAGCCGGATTTTTGCTGCGATGCTTTTACTTCCTAGTCTTACTATTCTTTGATTCCAAGCGAAAAGCGAATGACGCGCGAATTACCCGCAAGATCATGGCGCAGTTCCGTTAGAAAACCGGCGTTTGCGGCAAGTCGTTGAACCGGTTCTGCCTGATTATAGCCAATTTCAAAGAACGCGACCCCGCGCGGATCAAGTAACGCGCCCAATCGCGGGATTAAAAGCCGGTAATCGTTCAGTCCGTCTGCCCCCGCGAACAGGGCATCATGCGGTTCATGCGCGGCCACCATTGGTGCAAGCTCTTCACTGTCCTCAATATACGGTGGGTTGCACAAGATGAGGTTAAACACACCTAATCCAACGTTCCAACCTGTCTTTGTCCAATCACCGGAAGCGAGCTGTGCCCTGTCGGCAAGGCCCAAACGATCTGCATTGTCGCGCGCTACGGCAAGTGCCGCTGGACTGGCGTCCATGCCATAGCCTCGCGCATTTGGAAATATCGACAGCGCCGCCAGCAACAACGCGCCGGAACCTGTGCCAAGGTCCGCGATGCGGGAAGGCGCTCGGTTGGGTTTGAACCAGTCTATTGCCGCTTCCAGCAAGGTTTCGCTATCCGCCCGGGGAATAAGGACATCGGGCGTGACGTGCAATTCAAGGTCCCAGAACGCTTGCGTGCCAGTAATATAGGATATGGGCTCATCGGCAGCCCGCCGGGCGAGTAGCGCGCCGAAACTGTCCGGTGCACAAAGATCGTGCTGCCGTAACAGCATCGCTGACCGGTCGATGCCAAGCGCGTGCGCCAACAAAAGCTCCGCATCTAGGCGCGGCGTTGGGCTAATGCTGCCAAGGGCAGTTGTCGCAGTGCGCAGGACAGGGGCAAGGCCAGTCATCATGCGCCCCTCTTACTTGAAACCCAACGCCGCACGCATGATCTGAAATATGGTGTTCTGCTCAATCGTACCCTTGAACAAATGCGCCTTTGGGCCAACGGCGTGGGCGACCACATCTTCGCCGCCGTGCGTTTCAGAGCCGGTGGGGATCAACGCCTGCTGCCGGTAATTCAGCGCCAGCGTATTTTCCTTCAACGGGTCGGCGCGCGGTAATGTCGTGACCGCGCCGGGGCCATTGATATAGCCCAAGGTGGTGTAGCCCTTGCCATCAAAGGCCAGCATCGATTTGCCTTTCTGGTCCACCACAGGGCCGAGGATCGGGTTACCGCGCTCGGGATAGCCCGCCATGGTAAAGGTGTGGCTATGGTCCGATGTGACGACGATTAGAGTGTCGCGCAGGTCGACACTGTCCATCGCCGCCTTCAACGCATCGTTCAGCGCAACCGTGTCCTGCAACGCGCGATAGGCGTTTCCGGCGTGGTGGCCATGGTCGATCTTGCCCGCCTCAACCATCAGGACATAGCCCTTGCGGTTCTTGGACAGCATCGCGATCGCCTTCGTCGTCATTTCGGCGAGCGATGGTTCTTTGGATCCCGTCGCGGTTCGGTCGGCATCAAATTGCATGTGCGATTGTTCGAACAGGCCAAGCAGCTTTGCGGTCTTCTGCGCGTCGACGGCGGCAAAGCCTTCGCTGTTCCACACATATGCGCTATTGGGGTTGGCGGCCAGCCAGCTTGCGGTCAGGTCCCTGCCATCGGCGCGCTTGCCCATTTTGCCGGCATATTCGGGGTCAGCGGCGGTGTTGGGCATGAAATGCTGGCGTCCACCGCCCAGCATGACCTCAAATCCGTTGCCATGCGGCCATTCGACCATTTGCCGCGCGATGTCGATGCAGCCTTCGGCCTTGGCGGCGGCGGGCATATTGGCGTCGACTTCCCAATCGCGTTGCGCGGTGTGGGCATAGGTTGCTGCGGGTGTGGCGTGCGTGATGGTCGCGGTCGACACGATGCCGGTGGCATATCCCCTGTCCTCGGCCATTTCGAACAGAGATTTGACCTTATAAGGCTCGGTCGCCTTGCAATTATCCTCAATGGCTTGCGGGCCAACGCCGATTACGCCGTTCAGGGTCTTGACACCGGAGACAATCGCCGTTGCGGTCGGCGCGCTGTCGGGCACCTGGCCGTCATGCGAATAGGTTTTGACCAAGGCGGTGTGCGGCAGGCGGTCCATTTGCGCGACATAGGATTCGCCGTCGACGCCCTTTTGCTGCCCTTCAAAAATGCGTGCAGCGGTCAGCGTCGTGACGCTCATGCCGTCGCCAATGAAGATGATGACATTGCGCGCCTTGCGGTCATTGGGCTTGTCCGCCTCCAACCGTGCGAGCTCAGCCGCGCCCGCCTTTAAATAGCCCTCGCTGGTGGTGAGCGGTGGCGTGCCAATGCGGCGTGCGGTGGGTTTGACGGTTGTAGCCGACGCGGGTGCAGGTTCAGGGGTAGACGCATGTTGCGCCATAACCGGCGCGGTGATCAGGCAGGACGCCAATAGGGCAGATGGCAAATTACGCATGATACTCTCCTCAAATGAATTTTCGCCCCTCGCAGATTAAGATGACCGGCGCGTGACAGGGACTGAACAGTCGTCTCTCTACACCCGTCATTATCCCTTGGCGAGGCACAGCGTTAGGGAAAAGGCGAATTTTTGCGGAGGCTATCGTGGCTAGAGTAGGAAGCCACGGGTGGACCAGGGAAGCTGGCAGACGAAGCCCTACATTGCAACGGTGGAGTAGTTTACAACCCGTCATGCTGAGCTTGCTTGTGCATTTTAACTACGGACGGCGGTGAGAAAGTAAGATCCTGAAACAAGAGCGGTATGCCGCAGAATGAATAATGAGCTCTACGTGACAGCAATCTGGACTTAGCTCAGTTCGCCTTTTCCAGCATCGGCTTCAAATAATGCCCGGTGTAACTCGCCGCGACCTTGACCACGTCCTCTGGCGTGCCCTCAGCGACGATTTCGCCGCCTTTCACGCCGCCTTCGGGGCCCAAGTCGATGACCCAGTCTGCGGTTTTGATGACGTCGAGATTATGCTCTATCACCACGACGCTGTTGCCCTGTTCCACCAGCCGGTGGAGCACTTCAAGCAGCTTGCGGACGTCTTCGAAATGGAGGCCAGTGGTTGGCTCGTCGAGGATGTAGAGCGTCTGGCCCGTCGAACGGCGGCTGAGTTCCTTGGCGAGTTTGACGCGTTGCGCCTCTCCGCCCGATAGGGTCGTTGCCTGCTGCCCGACCTTGACATAGCCCAAGCCAACCTCGGCCAGCATCGCCATTTTGTCGCGGATCGGGGGGACGGCCTTGAACACCTCCACCGCGTCTTCGACGGTCATGTCGAGGACGTCGGCAATGCTCATGCCCTTCCATTTGACTTCTAGTGTCTCCCGATTGTAGCGTTTGCCGTTACATTCCTCACACGTCACATAGACGTCGGGCAGGAAGTGCATCTCAATCTTGATCAGGCCATCGCCGCTGCACGTTTCGCAGCGGCCGCCCTTGACGTTGAACGAAAAACGCCCCGGTTTATACCCGCGCGCGGCGCTTTCGGGCAATTGCGCGAACCAGTCGCGGATGTTGGTGAACGCGCCGGTATAGGTCGCCGGGTTCGAACGCGGCGTGCGGCCAATGGGGGATTGGTCGATGTCGATCACCTTGTCGCAATGTTCCAGACCCGTGACCTTGTCATGCGCGCCCGCGATGACGCGCGCGCCGTTCAGGCTGCGTGCTGCCGATGCGTAGAGCGTGTCGATGGTGAAGCTCGACTTGCCCGAACCTGATACGCCGGTGATGCAGGTGAATGTGCCCAAAGGAATGCTCGCGGTGACATTCTTCAGATTGTTGGCGCGGGCGTTGTGGACGGTCAGCTTCTTCTTATTGCCCTTGCGGCGTGTCTTCGGCACCGCAATCTCGCGCGTGCCATTGAGATAAGCGGCGGTCAGGCTGTCTTTTGACTTCAGGATTTGTTTCAACGTGCCCTCGGCCATAACGGTGCCGCCATGGACGCCAGCGCCGGGGCCAAGGTCAACGATCCAGTCGGCGGTGCGGATCGCGTCTTCGTCATGTTCGACCACGATGACGGTGTTGCCCAAGTCGCGCAGGCGGCGCAGCGTGGCGAGCAGGCGGTCATTGTCCTTCTGGTGCAGGCCGATGCTGGGTTCGTCGAGCACATAGAGCACGCCCGACAGGCCGGAGCCGATTTGGCTCGCGAGGCGGATGCGCTGGCTTTCGCCGCCGGACAAGGTGCCGCTGGTCCGGTCAAGGTTGAGATAATCGAGGCCCACATTGTTGAGGAAGCCAAGCCGTTCGTTGATTTCCTTAAGGATCGCCTTGGCAATTTGCTGCTGCTGATTGGTCAGGGTCTGGTCAACGCTGCCGAACCAGACGAGCGCGTCGCCGACGCTCATTTTCGTGGGTGTGGCGATGTCGACGCCCGCGATTTTGACGCTGAGTGCCTCAGGCTTCAACCGTGCGCCGTGGCAGGTTTCGCAGGGTTGCGACGTTTGATATTTTGACAATTCTTCCCGCATCCACGCGCTGTCGGTTTGCAGCAGGCGGCGGTTGAGGTTGCCGATGACGCCCTCAAACGCCTTGCGGACGGTATATTCCTTGCGTCCGTCCTTGAAGGTCAACTCAACGGATATGCCCCCCGTGCCGTGCAGAATGATAAGCTTCTGGTCGGGAGCTAAATCTTCCCAAGTCGACTCAAGGCTGAAGCCATAAGCTCTCGCAAGGCTGGACAGCACTTGCATATAATAAGGGCTTGGCGGGTTGGATTTCGCCCAAGGCACAATCGCGCCTTTTTTCAGGGACAGATGTTCGTTGGGGACCACCAATTGCGGGTCAAACTCCTGCCGCTCGCCAAGGCCGTCGCAATCGGGACACGCGCCTTGCGGGGCGTTGAACGAGAACAGGCGCGGCGCGATTTCGGCGATGGTGAAGCCCGAGACTGGGCAGGCGAATTTTTCGGAGAAAACGATGCGGTTGGCGGGCAGGCCAGTGCCCTTCATCGCGCCGCCAGTGACGTTCGGCGCGGGGGCAAAAGTCGCGCGCGCTTCGCCGAATGTGCTTGGCACGCTGTCGGCGTTGGTGGTTTGCAACTCCGCTACGGTCGTATCTGCCAGATCGACAAAGGCCAGGCCATCGGCGAGCTTCAAAGCCGCTTCGAAACTCTCGGCGAGGCGTTGCTGAATGCCGTGTTTGACGACGATGCGGTCAACCACAACTTCAATGTCATGCTTGTATTTCTTGTCGAGCGCGGGCGCTTCTTCGATGGCGTAGAGTTCGCCGTCGATGCGGACGCGGGTGTAGCCGGAGCGCTGCCACTCTGCGAGTTCCTTGCGATATTCGCCCTTGCGGCCTTGAACGACTGGCGCGAGCAGGAAGGCGCGTGTGCCTTCGGGCAAGGCCATGACGCGGTCGACCATCTGGCTGACGGTCTGCGCAGTGATCGGCAGGCCCGTCGCGGGCGAATAAGGCACGCCCACGCGCGCCCACAAAAGCCGCATATAGTCGTAAATTTCGGTCACGGTCGCCACCGTCGAGCGCGGGTTGCGGCTGGTGGTTTTCTGCTCGATGGA
>CALGEE010000538.1 GCA_937881525.1 uncultured Sphingomonadales bacterium
GGAATACTCCCGGGATGAGGCATATACATGGACCCGCCTGATTCCGAGCTAAAGTATTTATAAGTAAATAAGACAACCTCTGCTTTTATCTTTTTTGCCTTTTTAATAGACTTTTTGGGATCTTCATATTCGCCGCGCCATGTAGATCGACCAATCTCTATATATCCGTTCTCTTCCATAACCCTCAAATCATTTGGATTATTGGCGACCTGAATTCGTGGCGATGTTTTTGCAGGTTCTGCGCGTGCAAGAACTTCAGGTGGGGCAGCCTTAAAAAATTCCTCGAAGGGGCCAGCTGACGCTGTTGGCGTCCAAGCTAACGCTAGGGCTAGAGCTAATGTGATACAGGAGATACTTCGCTTCATGTTTGAGACCCAATCCAGTTACACTCATGTCTAATGAACCTTTATTGCGCATAAGGGGCAGGTGAGCAACAGCCCCCATGCGGGAGCCCAATGGTGTTAACGTTCCTTCGACTCCAGCAAAGGCGCTTCGTTGATCAAGTCA
The DNA here is from genome assembly GCA_937881525.1 of uncultured Sphingomonadales bacterium. Lineage (GTDB taxonomy): Bacteria > Pseudomonadota > Alphaproteobacteria > Sphingomonadales > Sphingomonadaceae > Sphingorhabdus_B. The sequence continues at coordinate 508 of CALGEE010000538.1, forward strand.
GTTTTAAAAAATTTCTCACGGAAGTAGCTCGTGACAATCACGCAGGCCTCGGCCCTACCCCCGGGGGGGTGCCGCAGCTAACCCAAAAATTCTGTTCTGAGCCGCATCAAACCCACCGCGGGGCCAACCAGCCCGGAGGTCTGGCGTTTCCATCCCGATGCCAATGCCTATGCCCATTCGGCACAAAACGAACCCAGCGCGGCCCTATTGGTGCTTGCTATGTGCTTGCTGAAAAATATGCCCAATCAGATATAAGGCTAATACAGAAACTAAGTTATTGAAAGAAATGGTCGGGGAGACAGGATTCGAACCTGCGACCCTCTGGTCCCAAACCAGATGCGCTACCAGGCTGCGCTACTCCCCGACATGGGATCACTGGTATAACAATGCCCTCGCGGCTGGCTGCCTGCCATCTTCGCGATGCGAAGGTGGTGGGCCCGGAGGGACTCGAACCCCCGACCTAGCCGTTATGAGCGGCCAGCTCTAACCAACTGAGCTACAGGCCCTAACCGGCTCGCCAACTACATGGGGGCGGATAGCCGAACTTTGGCAGAATAGGCAAGCCTTTATCTTACCTATATGACGTAATTTGACTGGTAGATTTGATTTCGGCCCCAATCTTTGCGCGGACACCCATATTTCGTAAATCTTGGAAGTCTTGCTTAAGCCTGACGCAAAGCTACTCATGTGGCTTAGAAGCAGAACAAAAGACACGCGCGAACATCAACCGGGAGGACCATCGTTTTGCAACAGACATGCGCGTTACAATTACCAAATGTCTCGGCGAACGCCTTTGCGATCCGTCTCACGCAATGTTCAGCGCTTCACGTTGGGATATTGGCATAATGTTGCGGCGGCAGCCTGTTGTCAGCAACACGAAAGCATCAATTTGGACCCATCACACTATGGGACAATTGCAATCCGCTATAATTATATTATAAGCACGGGTGATAATAGAAACGGAAATTACGAAATTATGGCCAATACGAACCTTGACGCAATAGATATGAAGCTTTTGGCTGAATTGCAGGCGAATGGTCGCGTTACCAATGTGGAACTCGCGACAAAGGTAGGTTTGACGGCGCCGCCATGCCTTCGCCGCATGCGCGCGTTGGAACAATCCGGCACAATCAAATCCTACCATGCCGACGTGGATGCGGGCGCGTTGGGGTACACCATCACTGTGTTCGCAATGGTGAGCCTCAAAAGTCAGGCGGAGTTGGATTTGAAGGCATTTGAAGAGCATGTCAGGGCGCTGCCCGATGTGCGCGAATGCCATATGCTAAACGGTGAAATTGATTTTATCTTGAAGATTGTAGCCCGCGATCTGCAGTCATTTCAGGAATTTCTGACATCAAAACTGACGTCTGCGCCAAATGTTACCAGCGTCAAAACATCTTTGACCATACGCACCGCTAAAGACGAGCCCGGCGTTCCTATTCCGCAAGCATAAAAAAGGGCTCGATTGCGCGGGCCCTTTTTTGTTGTTGCTTTGTAAATCAGGTCGCCAGTGCAGCGGCAACAGGTATCGCGGCGAGCTTAGACAAATGGTCTATATATATGTTCCAATATTCGGCAATGGCCTTGCGGTTGGGGTTGTTCATCATCGCAAAATCGACCTTCGCACCAGCATAATCACCCAACATTGCTTTGGACATTGCGAGGCGAAAGCGCGTGCGGTCGGTCTGGTCGCCGCCATCCTTGTCGAGAACAGCTCCCTTACTCAAGGCCGATTGATACAAATCCTTGGCCGTTTTGTAATCCTTGTGGGAGAAAAACGAGTCTGCAGTTAGCGATGACAGGATCGGTTTCGGGCTAGCCTTTGCAGGGGCTATCGTGCCAGGCAATGTGCGTGTGTCCTCCGCAAGCCGACTTTTGGCTTCGTTGTAACGCTCGCTGAAGGTCACGTTGTTCCGCGAGATCACGCCCTTATCGAAAGCTTCGTCAAGCACCGACACTGCTTCTGCGGGGTAACGCACACCAATATAGCTTAAGCTATCAAGATAAGCCGCATATTCCTGTTGGAAGCGCAAGCCATTGGTGGCGCGCATCAAGCGCATTATATCAAGGGACTCTTCAGGGTTAAAATCACGCGACCGGTCAAAAAACGCTAGCGCATCATGCCAATAATCAGGGTTATTTTCCGCTACTATCAGATCCTTGAAAAGATCGGCCGCGCCTGCGTAGTTCTTTGCCTTGACATACAGGTTGGCAGCACGCAGGACAATGACCTTGTTCACTGAACCCGCGGCCTTGTTGACATCAATCGCCTTGCCAATCCATGCAATCGCTTCTACGTCTTTGCTCTGCTGCGCCATGGCATTTGAAATGTAGAACTCTATATTATCGGCGCGATTTCCCAAGTTATAGGCGTCGACCATATTTTTTTCGGCATCTGCAAAGCGCTTGCTATCGTATGCAATGCTACCCTTTTGAAACATTACCTGTCTCTTCACATCTAAAGGGGTTGATGGCGATGCAATCAACAAATCAATGCCCTGCTCCTGAAACGCCAAATCTTTCAAGGGCGCGCCGATGTTGATTGCAAGAATGCCTGCTTCATACCGGTCATCGTCATTGCCGATCGCTGCAACAACCGTCGAAAACGCAGCCTTGGCGGCGATGGCATCCTTGGTTTTGTTAAGCATGTTCGCCACTGGCATATATGCCGCGATAAATGGCTTGGAATAATTCCGCTTCGGCGCCGCAGGTGCAACTTTCTTACCCTTTTTTTCCTTTTTAGGCTTTTCATCGGACTGCGCAAACGCCGCTGGTGCGGCGGATACCGCGGCCAAAGAAAGGGCTAAGGCAAATTTTGAAACCAGTTTCATATTACTCTCCGCAATAGTATTTTTGGCCGTGGCCGCTTAATGGATCGGTTTATAGAGCCTTGCCAACGTCTGTGCAATTGTCATAGCTCCACTGCATGAATTGCCGTTGAACGAACTGGAACAAAAAACAAGTGGCTGATCGTACCGCAGTGATAATTGGAGCCAGAGGCGGTATCGGCGCGGCTTTGGCGGATGCATTAGACCTTGGCTCAAGCTACGCGAACGTCATTCGTCTGCACCGAGAGAGCGATCTTTCCGTCGATATCCTTGATGAGGCTAGCATTGCAACGGCCGCCGCGTCCTTGGCGGACACCCATCCACCCGTTCAGTTGGTGATCGTCGCCACGGGACTGTTACATTCAGCCGGCAAAGGACCTGAAAAAAGTCTGCGTGAACTCGAGCCCGACTGGATGATGCAAAACTATCGCGTCAACGCCGTCGGGCCTGCGCTTGTGGCCAAACATTTTTTGCCGATAATGGCCAAGCAAGGCCCAATCTGTTTTGCCGCCTTGTCAGCCCGGGTGGGAAGTATTTCAGACAATAGCCTGGGCGGATGGCACAGCTATCGCGCATCGAAATCGGCGCTCAACATGCTTATCCGTAACATCGCCATCGAATGGCAGCGCAAAAACCCGCAGTCGATCATCGTTGGCCTACATCCCGGCACTGTCGAGACCGCCCTCAGCGCCCCATTCAAGGGCAATCCAGCCCATGAACGCTTCACCCCCGCCCGCGCAGCCGAAAACTTGCTCGGCGTGCTGCAGCAGCTTAAACCAGAGCAAAGCGGACAGATTTTTGCTTATGATAGCACCCTCATCGCGCCCTGACGGCTGCCATGGCGTGAATCTGTGGATAAGCTGGTGAAAACACCGCCAATGCGGTAGTCGCGTGTGGCCATTTGGACGATAGGCGGCTAGGTTAAATCTACCCAAGAAATATAAGGATTTTCGCGCTGTGAGCGACGACATAGTAACAATGGACACCTCCGACATTTCACCAGTCGACATTGTCGACGAAATGAAGTCGAGCTATCTCGATTATGCAATGTCGGTCATTGTATCACGGGCCCTTCCCGACGTGCGCGACGGTTTAAAGCCAGTCCACCGCCGTATCTTGTTCGCCAGCCAAGAAGGCGGCTTTGTTGCAGGCCGTCCTTACCGTAAATCAGCAAAGATCGTTGGCGACGTCATGGGTAACTATCACCCGCACGGCGATAGCGCGATTTACGATGCGCTTGCCCGTATGACCCAAGATTGGTCCATGCGCGTGCCGTTGATCGATGGTCAGGGGAATTTCGGGTCGATGGACCCCGATCCACCAGCCTCCATGCGCTACACCGAAGCGCGCTTGAACAAGGTCGCGAACGCGCTTTTGGATGATCTCGACAAGGACACTGTCGATTTCCAGCCAAATTATGACGGCAGCCGTGAAGAGCCGCAGGTTCTACCTGCCCGTTTCCCGAACCTTTTGGTCAATGGCGCTGGCGGTATAGCCGTCGGCATGGCGACCAACATCCCGCCACACAATCTGGGCGAAGTGATCAAGGCCTGCTTGGCCTATATCGACAATCCCGCGATCACCATCGACGAACTGATCGAAATCGTCCCTGCCCCTGATTTCCCGACCGCGCCGCTTATCCTCGGTACGGGCGGCGCACGTGCGGCCTATCGTGAGGGCAAAGGCTCCATCATGCAGCGCGCGCGGCATGAGATTGAAGAAGGAAAAGGCGACCGCCGGTCAATCGTCCTCACCAGCATTCCGTTTCAAGTCGGCAAGTCCGGCCTTGTCGAGAAAATCGCCGAAGCCGCAAAAGACAAGCGTATTGAGGGTGTTTCTGACATCCGCGATGAATCGAGCCGCAAGGGCGTGCGCATTGTTATCGACCTAAAGCGGGACGCAACCACGGACGTTGTTCTCAACCAATTGTGGCGTCACACACAGGCGCAATCAAGCTTTCCCGCCAATATGCTCGCCATTCGTGGTGGACGACCAGAGGTTCTGAACCTACGCGACATCATCGAATCCTTCATTCGTTTCCGTGAAGAAGTCATTACCCGCCGGACCAAGTTTGAGCTCAACAAAGCCCGCGAACGCGCGCATTTGTTGCTTGGCCTTGTGGTCGCGGTTACCAATTTGGACGAAGTTGTGCGGATAATTCGTGGTTCGGCCAGCCCCGCCGAAGCGCGCGCTGCCTTGATTGCACGCAAATGGCCGATTGCCGAAATCGCATCCTACATCAAATTGGTAGAAGCTGTAGAAGCCGAAATTAACGGCGGCAGCTATCAATTGTCCGAGTTGCAGGTCCGCGCAATTCTGGAGCTACGCCTCCATCGTTTGACAGCACTTGGTCGCGACGAGATCGGTAAAGAGCTTGCAGGGCTCGCAGAGACCATTACCGAACTTCTCGCCATCTTGGGCGATCGTGTAAAGCTATACGCTGTCTTGCGGGACGAACTCGTCTCCATTGACGCCGAATTCTCCACGTCGCGTTTGTGCGAAATCACTGCAAGCTGGGATGGGCTCGATGACGAAGACCTCATGGAACGTGAGGAAATGGTCGTGACCGTCACCCATAGCGGTTATATCAAGCGCACCGCTTTGGCGACGTTCCGCGCGCAGAACCGCGGCGGCAAGGGCCGCGCGGGTATGGCGACCAAGGAAGAGGATGCCGTCACCGAATTGTTCGTGACCAGCACACATACGCCGGTTCTGTTCTTCTCCAACATCGGCAAGGTTTATCGCCTAAAGGTGTGGAAGTTACCTGAAGGCGGCCCGACCACGCGCGGTCGGCCCATGGTCAACCTGTTGCCGCTTGGCGAAGGTGAAGTCATTTCCAACGTTTTGACATTACCCGAGGATGAAGCGGAATGGGGCGGCCTCAGCGTCGTATTTGCGACTGCCAAGGGCTATGCCCGCCGCAACAGCATGGATGCGTTTGCCAATGTACCAAGCAATGGCAAAATCGCGATGAAGTTCGAAGGTGAAGATGCCGACGACAAATTAATTGGCGTTGAATTGCTCAGCGGTGAGGACGATGTCTTGCTTGCAAGCCGCAATGGCAAGGCCATTCGCTTTGCCGCCGACGACATCCGAGAATTCCAAAGCCGCGCATCGACGGGCGTTCGCGCTATGAAGCTTGGTAAGGACGACGCGGTTATTTCGCTGTCCATCCTCAAACGCGTTGGCACTTCGGCGGAAGAGCGTGAAGATTATCTGCGCTTTGCACCTTGGAAGCCTGAGAAAGAAGGCGATCCTACCATGACCGCGGAGCGCATCGCGGAAATGGCGGAGCGTGAGCAGTTCATCCTGACGGTCTGCGCCAATGGCTATGGCAAATTGTCATCGGCTTATGGCTATCGCCGCACCGGACGTGGCGGACAAGGCATCACCAACATTGACAATATCGAACGCAACGGCCCGGTCGTGGCCAGCTTCCCTGCTACAAAGGGCGATCAGTTGATGCTGGTGACGGATCAGGCAAAGCTCATCCGCATGCCACTCGAAAGCTTACGCGTTCTCGGCCGCGGAACCGCAGGCGTGCGTTTGTTCAATGTAGGCGACAATGAACATGTGGTTGGCGCGGCGAAGATTGATGAGAGCGATGAAGATGGCGACGAGGGTGCGGTTGCACCCGACGATGTTGCTGCTCCGGAAGCAAACGACCCTGAATGACAACTGCAAACATGATAGCTGTCGTCCTTGCGGCCGCCACCCAAAGTGCGCCTGCCGTTCCTGTCGCTGCGCCAAATGATTATGCGCTTGAGCAGAATTGGTTGTGCCGTCCTGACTGCCGCGATGCATGCAGCACACCAAGTCTAGACGTGACTGAAGTGGCACCCGACGGAACCCGCAGCATGATTGCGGTACCATGGGCGGCATGTTCCGCCAGCGCAGCCCTCTCGCCAACGATGGTGACCAACCCTGCGCCCACGGCCAACGCCGCCTGAGCCGATAGCCGCGACGCGCCTGTGTGCAACGCTGGCCCACTTCACACCATCGCGTGTCCCCTGCTATGTTTATGCGCGTCAGATGGCGGCGGAACCAGGGTTGGCCGCAATTTCGTTCCGTCGGCAGAAAAGTTAATTGTAAATCTCATAGCCCATCTTGGCGCTTTTGCCTGTGCAGCGCCAAAGATTTTTGATAGCCGCGCCGAATGAGCAAAAATTTTGATGTCCAGATTATCGGTGGCGGCCTTGCTGGCTGTGAAGCGGCGTGGCAACTCGCGCAGCGCGGCGTGCGCGTAAAGCTGTCGGAAATGCGTGGAACCGGGGAAATGACTCCGGCGCACCAAACCGAGGGCCTGGCTGAACTGGTATGTTCCAACAGCTTCCGTTCGGACGATGCCGAAAACAACGCCGTTGGCCTTCTGCATCAGGAAATGCGCGACTTGGGATCGCTTATCATGCAAGCGGCTGAGGTCGCTAAGGTTCCTGCGGGTTCTGCGTTGGCTGTCGATCGTGATGTTTTCTCAGAAGCCGTAACCAAGCATATTGAAAATAACAATAATATTGAAATTGTACGCGAACGGGTTGACGTTATCCCAACGGACCGCCCCGTCATAATTGCCACGGGCCCCCTGACTGCGACAAATCTTGC
>CALGEE010000539.1 GCA_937881525.1 uncultured Sphingomonadales bacterium
GTGTAAAAAAAATGCGCCTTTCTTCTCTGAAAACTGCTGCTGCGAGCCGTAAGGTAAAGGCGCGCAGCTGTACCTGATTAGCAATTGCACCCAAAACGCTGAGGTGAATTCAAATATCTAGTCAACAATAGCGTTGACATTTTAAATCAGCTGAGCAATAGCGCCCGAATGTCGGAGAACAGATTAGCAGACGTCGACTGGTTGACGGCCGCCTTAGCTGCGGCAAATGTGCCTACATTAGCATGTGTATTGGTGCACCTGACGGGCGACCGTCTCTGGATCGAGGGCCGGTTTGTGCCGACCCGCTTACGCGGCATGGACGATAATGACTGCGGGGGCTTGCCTGATGAGGTCCAAGATGAGATCCGCAGCGCGGCCGAAGTAGCCTTGCGCGCATGGTTTGCCGGACAGCCTCCCGCATTGCCGGATCCGGCGGGCGATCTGCTTGTCGAAATGATGAGTGTGTCGCTCGGCGAACAAGTGCCAGTAGACTACGCTCCGATGATCTGGAACGATCTGTTTGTTTCACCGACGCTTGACGAATTGCGCAGCGACGTTCCGCCGCCAGAAGGCTTCTCGGTGCTTATTATCGGTGCCGGTATTTCAGGACTATGTGCGGCAATCGAACTGGCGGAAGCCGGCATTCCCTCTATTATATTGGAACGGCGTCACGAGTTAGGCGGGGTGTGGTTTGATAACCGCTACCCCGGCGCGGCCTGCGATGTACCAAGTCATCTCTATTCCTTCTCGTTTGCGCCGAATGACTGGTCGCGTTTCTTCGCTGGCAGCCGCGAGATCCACGATTATCTCAATAAGGTTGCTGACGATCATGATGTCCGGCAGCATATCCGTTTCGGCTGCGAAGTGACCGAGGCGCGTTTCAATGAAGCCAACGGAGAATGGGAAGCTGAGGTCGTCTCGGCTGCGGGTGCGCGCGAAACCTACCGCGCGACGATGCTAATCAGCTGCGTCGGAGCGTTCAACAAGCCGCGCATTCCAAACATCGCGGGGCTGGATGGCTTCAAGGGGCCTAGCGTGCACACCGCGCAATATCCCGATGCCGGACTGGACCTTGCCGGACGCAAGGTCGTGCTTGTAGGCAACGGTGCAAGCGCCATGCAAGTGGCACCGGCGATCGTCGACGAGGTGGCATCACTCGTTATTGTCCAGCGCACACCGCAATGGGCGTCGCCCTTCCCGAAATTCGGTCGGGATATTCCCGAACCACTTCGCCGATTGCTCCATAAAGTGCCATTATATCGCCTTTGGTATCGATTGCGGTTGAGTTGGGCGTTCAATGACAAATTGTACGAGGCGCTGACCCAAGATCCCGACTGGGACGGCCAAGGCCGTTCTATCAATGCGATCAACGATTTGCATCGCAAGGGGCTTACGGCCTATGCCAAGACCGAACTTGGCGACGCACAGCATTTGCTGCCCGAAGTCATCCCGGATTACCCGCCCTTCGGCAAGCGCATGTTGCTCGACAATGGCTGGTTCCGCACTTTGGCGCGCGAAAAGGTGACCTTGGTTACCGGCGGCGTGACCGAGGTGAAGCCTGATGCAGTCGTCATCAGCGACGGCGCGGTCCACAAGGCAGATGTGATAATATGGGCGACAGGGTTCGATGTCGTCAATCTGCTCGCGCCAATGAAGGTCGTGGGCCTTGGAGGGCGCGAACTCCACAAGGATTGGGGCGGAGACGATGCCCGCGCCTATCTGGGCACCGTAATGCCAGGTTATCCCAACTTCTTCTGCCTATACGGTCCTAACACGCAGTTCGGTCATGGCGGGAGTTTGATTACCGTACTCGAACGGCAAATGCACTATATCATGTCGATCCTGCGTCAAATGTTTGGGAAAGGCTTCACGCAGGTCGAGGTCCGGCAGGACGTTCACGATGCCTATAACGCCAAGGTCGATGCCGCGCACGAACAAATGGTGTGGACCTACCCCGGCGTGGAAAGCTATTACAAAAACAGTAAGGGCCGCGTTGTAATCAACAACCCGTTCCGAATACTCGATGTGTGGAGGATGACCCAAGTTGCTGATTTAGATAATTTTCATTGCTCGTCTCATGTTGAAACGCTTGTGAAGGCCGCCGTGCGATGACAGATGCGCCCGTCGAGATCGACCAGGTCAATGCAACGCTGGTAATCGCAATCAATCGCCCTGCGCAGCGCAATGCGGTCAATCAGGCGGTATCGCTGGCAATCGCAGGTGCGCTTGACCGGCTTGATAACGATCCCGGACTGCGCGTTGGTATCATCACGGGCCGTGGCGGATCCTTTTGCTCTGGCATGGACCTCAAAGCCTTTCTCAACGGCGAACGGCCAGAGCTTCAAGGGCGCGGCTTTGGTGGAGTGACCGAAGCGCCGCCGACGAAGCCGCTGATTGCCGCTGTCGAGGGATATTCGCTGGCGGGTGGCTGCGAACTGGCGCTGGCATGCGACATGATTGTTGCAGCTGATAACGCATGGTTTGGCCTGCCCGAAGTCACGCGCGGGCTTGTTGCTGGATCCGGCGGACTCATGCGTTTGCCGCGCCGTATTCCAGCGGCGATTGCGCTTGAATATGCTTTGACTGGCGAACGCATCAGTGCGCCGACCGCGCATCACTGGGGGCTGGTGAATCGCCTAACGTCCTCGGGTGAGGCGCTAACCGAAGCGCTTGCGCTTGCAGCGCAAATCACCGCCAATGCGCCGCTGTCAACCTTGATGACCAAGCGTATCATTCAGGAATCTGCAAGCTGGCCCGAAGATGAAATATGGGATCGGCAGCGCCCGTTGACTGAGTTCGTTCTCTCGTCTGAAGACGCACGGGAAGGAGCGCGCGCCTTTGCCGAGAAACGCGCACCCGTTTGGAAAGGCAAATGACGCGCGACGTCGCAGTCATTGGAGGTGGCACCATGGGTGTCGGCATTGCTTATGTCACGGCAATGGCTGGCGGCCTAGTGACGGTTGTGGAGCCCGATGATGCGCGCGGGGCAACATTCAGCAAGGTCGTCGCCGAAACGGTCCAGTCATCGATCAAGCGCGGCAAGCTTGATGATGCGGGCGGCCAGGCTCTCGTCGAGCGCATTACACGGATCGGAAATGTTGACGAAATTCCCGAGGGTTTGGACGTAGCGATCGAGACTGTGCCTGAGCGTTTGGAGCTAAAGCTCAACATCCTGTCCCGCATCGCTGCGCGCAGGCCAAAGATGATCGGCAGCAATACCAGCGCCATGTCGATCGACCGGCTGGCTGAGGCTCTCCCCGATCCGACCGCCTTTTTGGGGATGCACTTTTTCAACCCTGTCTGGTCGCTTCCCTTGGTCGAATTGATCAGAGGCGAGAAGACCTCCGAAACGACGCTCGAAACCGCGCGTGGTTTCGTCAGCTGGCTTGGCAAGCAATCGCTGACCGTGCGCGATGTGCCCGGCTTTGCGACCAGCCGCCTCGATCTGATCGCGGGCCTTGAGGCTATGCGCATGCTTGAAAGCGGTGTTGCTAGTGCCGAGGATATCGACCGTGCAGCGGTGCTTGCTTATCGGCATCCGGTCGGGCCACTCAGGTTAAGCGATATTGTCGGGCTAGACGTCCGCCTTGACATAGCGCGCACACTGCAAGCCGCTCACGGTGACCGGTTTGCGGCACCACAAATTTTGATCGATATGGTCGGTAAGGGAAAACTTGGGGTCAAATCCGGCCAAGGCTTCTTTGCTTGGCCGGAATGAATGGAGAGAAGATTGATGTCGTCGGAACTTTTTCAAAACTCGCTCTGCGACACTGCTGAACACCATCGTGATTTGCGCGATGCGGTCAGCAAGCTTGTCGGTAAGTTTGGCCGGAAGTATTTTCAGGATGTCGTCAACAAGGGCGAGCAGCCGACCGCTCTGTGGTCGGCGCTGGGCGAAGCTGGGTTTCTGGGTGTGCACGTGTCTGAGGCCTACGGCGGCGGTGGCGGCGGTCTGGCCGAACTCAACATCTGCATCGAGGAAACCGCAGCGCACGGCTGCCCGATCCTCTCAATGGTCATCTCCTCGATCACCGCACCTATCATTGCAGCTTGCGGCAGCGAGGCGATGAAGCAGGAATGGCTGCCTGGCATCGCCAGCGGTAAGCGCAAGATGTGCTTCGGCATCACTGAGCCGAACGCCGGATCGAACACCCACAAGGTCACCACCCACGCGGTGCGCAAAGGCAATGGCTGGGTGATTAACGGTGCGAAGTACTGGACCTCGGACATCGACCAGTCGGACGCGGTTATGGTCGTGGCGCGTGACGGCGTGCCGGTGACCGATGGCTCGCGGCAGGGCCTGTCGCTGTTCGTGGTGCCGACCAACACGCCGGGCATTTCCATGACCCAGATCGATTCTGCCCTGCGCACCTCCGAAAAGCAGTTTTCCGTGTTCTACGACAATGTCGAAGTGCCCGACGAAGCGCTGATCGGTGAGCCGGGGGCGGGTCTGAAGCAAGTGTTCTCGGGCCTTAATCCTGAACGTATCGCGGCCGCTGCGATCAACAATGGTATCTCGCGCTTCGCCATCACGCAGGCCGCGCAGTATGCCAAGGATCGCTCGGTGTGGAACACGCCGATCGGCGCGCATCAGGGCGTCGCCCACCCGCTGGCCGAGGCCTATATCAACGTGCAAGCCGCCCGCTTGCTCAATGCGCGCGCCGCGCAACTCTGCGATGGTGGGGAAGATGCCGCCGAGACCGCCAACATGGCCAAGTTCGCAGCAGCGGAATCCTCCTTGAAGGCGCTGGATCAGGCGATCCAAGTCCACGGCGGCAACGGGCTTTCGAACGAGTATGGTCTGTCTGATCTATGGTTCATCGCGCGCCTGCACCGCACCGCGCCGGTGAGCCGCGAGATGATCCTCAACTACGTCTCGACGCATAGCCTGGGATTACCGAAGAGCTATTGATATGATGGGCGACAGCATCCTCAATTTGGTCCGAAACCACGCGACACAAACACCTGGCGCGCCATGCCTTTCGTTCGAAACGGAGACGCTCAATTATGGTGATATGTACCAAAGGTGCCGCCGTGTCGCCCAAGCTTTGGCCCAACAGGGCGTAAAAGCCGGGGACCGTGTCGCCATCCTCGCGCGCAATTCACCGGCCCAATATGAATTGCTCTTTGGCTGCGGTATTATCGGCGCGATCCTGCTGCCCGTGAACTGGCGGCTCGCGCCCCGCGAAGTGGCGGACATACTGGCCGATGCGGAACCAAGCCTGTTGATCATCGAGGGTGATTTTCGCGACTTGCTCGCTGAGGCTGAGATGCCGATTGAGACGATGGATTTGCATGCGGACTATCCGGCGTGGCGTGAAGCGGCATCGGCAGAGGCTCCAGAGCAACCCATTACACCCGACACACCCGCGCTGATGCTCTATACATCAGGTACAACAGGCCGTCCGAGGGGTGCAGTACTCAGCCATCGCAACCTTTCTTACATGAACCGCATGGCAGGCGAGTTGTGGGATTTCCCCGCGGATGGCGTCAATCTGGTCGCGATGCCGCTCTTCCATATTGGCGGCATTGGCTATGGACTGTCGGCATTCGGTCGGGGCGGACACACGGTTTTGATGCAGCAAGTCATCCCGGTCGACATTGTCGAAGCGATCCGCCAACACCGCGTCACCCACGGCTTTTTTGTTCCCACTGTTATCCAGATGCTGATGGAGGTTCCCGGCGTCGCGGAAATGAACATGTCGAGCCTGAAATGTATGCTCTATGGCGGCGCGCCGATAGGGGAAGCGGTCCTCAAGCGGGCCATGGAAATGTTCCGCTGTGGCTTTATCCATTGTTACGGAATGACCGAAACAGCCGGCACGGTGATCACGCTGGTGCCGGAGGATCATGATCCCGGTGGACCACGCGCGCACCGTCTGCGCTCATGCGGCTTGCCAATGCCTTGGGCGGAACTTGCGCTCATCAATCCGGAAACGGGCGAAGCAGTTTCAACAGGAGATGTAGGCGAAATCCGTATCCGTTCTGCGGTCAACATGCTTGGATATTGGAACAAACCCGAAGAAACCGCGAAGACGATCACGTCCGATGGCTGGCTCTGTACCGGGGACGCGGCGTATCAGGATGCCGATGGCTATGTGTACATCCATGATCGGTTTAAGGATATGATCGTGTCTGGCGGCGAGAATATCTATCCCACCGAAATTGAAAATGCCCTGTTTGAACATCCCGGTGTCGCGCAGGTCGCGGTGATTGGTGTCGCGCATCAACGCTGGGGCGAAACGCCCAAGGCATTCGTCGTTGCACGCGAGGGTGCGCGCCTTAGCGAGGCCGAACTGATCCAATTCACGCGTGACCGGTTGGCGCATTACAAATGCCCGACGTCGGTGGCTTTTGTGGCCGCATTGCCAGTGAACGGCGCGGGGAAGATCCTGAAGAAAGAAATGCGCAACCCTTTTTGGCTGAAAGACAACGTATGAGTATCGGTGCATCGGCCCAATTGCTGCGCGGCTTTGCAGTCGATTTTCTCACTTGCCACAATGTTGCGACAGTCGAGACGATTATGGAACCCGATTATGCACTGAGCATCGGCGGGTTTCTGCTGGCCGGGCGGGATGACAAATACCTTCCTGCAACTGCTGCGCAACTGGAGCAATTTCCCGGCCTGTGCGTCACTGTCCATGATACGGTTATCGGCCCGGATGCGGTTGCGATGCGCTTTACCGAACATGGTGCGTCTCACCGACATGATGGTCGCCTGTCAACATGGGGAGGGGTCACCCTTTTCTGCATCAAGAATGGTCGCCTGTGTAAGGGCTGGGCAGAAGAGGATTATTACGCACGCAAACGGCAATTGGCAGACGCAACCTGCGATGTCGTGAAGTCGCCGCACCCCGCCCCTTGGGATGCGCCATGTGAGGCACCCGACGCGGCGGTTGAGGCGCTGGCTCGTGAATGGCTCGTTACTCCTGACAGCTGGACCGACACATCACGCATTGATGAAATTAGCGCCGAGGGACCGCGCTTTGTCGAGCTCCTCATGATTGATGCCGTTACGATCAATCAGCTTTTCTCGGCCGGACAGCGCGGCGCGTTCCACCTCAGTTGCACCGGAACCTACACTGGTGGCTTTGAGGATATTAACCCAGCACGAACGGGCCAGATCGTCACCCTCCACCTCTCAGGGATATTCGACGTTGCGGGTGGCAAAGTCGCCCGCGTTCAGGTGACTGCCGACCGGCTGGGCCTTCACCGTTCTTTGATGGGACCCAAATGAGCAAGATCATCATCACCTGCGCCGTGACGGGCGGTGCGCATACGCCGACCATGTCTTCCGCGCTGCCCTGCACACCCGCCGAAATTGCAGAACAGAGCATTTCGGCGGCTGAGGCAGGGGCTGCGATCCTCCATCTCCATGCGCGGATGCCCGAAGACGGCAAGCCTACCGGTGATCCGGAGGTTTACAACCAGTTCCTTCCCGTCATTAAACAACGCACAGATGCCATCGTCAACATCACGACCGGGGGCTCGGCGACGATGCCGCTGGTCGAGCGGTTGCGAGCCGCCGTGCGGTTCAAGCCCGAAATGTGTTCGCTTAACATGGGCACGATTAACTTCGCCATGTTCCCCGCCGCCAAGCGGATCAGCAGCTGGAAGCACGAGTGGGAGAAGGACTATATCCTTGGGTCAGACGACTTCATCTTCCGCAACACATTCCGCGATATAGCCACGATCTTAGAGACAATGGGCGAGGCCGGCACACGGTTTGAGCATGAATGCTATGATGTCGGGCATCTTTACAATCTTGCCTATTTCGTTGACTCTGGCGCGGTCAAGCCGCCGTTCTTTATCCAGATGATCTTCGGCATATTGGGCGGCATTGGCCCCGATCTTGAAAATCTAATGTTCATGAAATCGATTGCAGACCGCCTGTTTGGCAAGGATAGCTTCCAATGGTCGGTGCTCGCGGCGGGGAAACATCAGATGCCGTTCTTGACGCAAGCCGCCCTGATGGGTGGGCATGTCCGCGTCGGGCTAGAAGACAGCCTGTTCATCGAACGCGGGCAGCTTGCGGTCTCCAATGCGCAGCAGGTTGAGAAGATCGTACGGATCATCCGCGAAATGGGCCATGAGCCCGCAAACCCCGCAGAGGCCCGCGCTATGTTGAACCTCAAGGGCGGCGACAGGGTGGAGTTTTAGGTTATGGCACGGACGATTGTTGATCTTTCCATCTATCTCGAAAATGACGTGATCTCCGATCCACCACCCTATCAGCCCAAGATCGAGTATATTGATCACAACACCTCTATCCCGTCACTGATCAACTTCTTCCCCGGCCTCAAGCCTGAAGACCTGCCCGATGGCGAGGCCTGGGCGATTGAGAAGGTCGAGCTGATCACGCACAATGGCACGCACCTCGACGCGCCCTATCACTTCGCGTCAACGATGAATAAGGGCGAGCGCGCGATCACGATTGATGAAGTCCCGCTTGATTGGTGTTTTCAGCCCGGCGTGAAGCTTGATTTCACAGCGCTGCCCGATGGCTATGTCGTGTCCGCTGCCGATGTCGAGGCCGAGCTCGCGCGCATCGGCCACACGCTGTCGCCGCTCGAAATCGTCGTGGTTAATACGGCGGCAGGCAAGCGCTATGGGCAGGACGACTATGTCACCGCGGGCTGCGGCATGGGCTATGAAGCGACGATATACCTGCTTGAACGCGGTGTGCGGCTGACCGGCACCGATGGCTGGAGCTGGGACGCACCCTTCGTCCATACACGTGAAGCCTATGAAGCGACGGGTAATGCCGGGCTCATATGGGAAGGCCATAAGGCTGGGCGGGATATCGGATATTGCCATCTGGAGAAGCTCCACAATCTCGAGGTGCTCCCGGCGACGGGGTTTACAATTGCCTGCTTTCCAATGAAGATACGGGCGGCGTCCGCAGGGTGGACACGCGCCGTGGCAATATTTGAGGAGTAGCCCCCTCAAACAATTTTTTCCGCCAAATCAAACATGAACGGCGCGGTATCCTTGACCGAGGGGCGGTCGCGGTGGTGTGCTTCAAACCGTTTCAAATTCGGATACAGCACATTCCACGCATCCATATCAGGCGCATAGTTCTGCCAAGCTGGGATCAATTGTGACTCGATCACGGTATCCTGCATGCCCAGCAGCGCAATCACCGCGATGTCTGCTAGCCCGAACCGATCGCCAACAACGAACTCCTGGTCTCCCACACGGCGATCAAGATCGGTCAAGCCGCCTTTCACTTTGCGCAACTGGCGACTGGCCCATTCAGCGCTGATATGTTCACGCTGCATTTCCCAGAAGAGCAATACCGTCGCGTCGGCCACGCCCTCGGCAATGGTGTGGACCAGCTTCGCCTCCATCGCGAGCGTGCGGTCGGCTGGGAGCATGGAGGGCTCAGGATATTGATGCTCAAGCCAGTCCATCAGATAGGTCGATTCAAACACCGGATCGCCGTCATCGGGGATCAATATGGGTAGTTGCTCAAGCGGATTATAGAGCCGTGTCTTGGTGTCAGCGTGCCAGGGCACTTCATTCTGAACCGTGAAGGGAATCCCCTTTTCAATCATTGAGATGCGCACTTTGCGAGCGAAGGGGCTGGGGGTTGCACTGATCAATATCACAGGGTTTCTCCTTCAATTCATCAAAAGTCCAGCCGGAATGGTCGACCAGAAAATCGATGGCGGCGTCAGCTGTCTTCTCTACCCATGCGTCCAACCATCCTCAACTTCCGGTCTAGCGACAGAAAAATGTGATCCAATCCTCAATTCAACATATATGTTGATTATTCTGTTTGTCGAGTGCAAACTTGTGTTTATTTCATATTTGGGAGCGCTAACGATGAGCTGTGACTTGGGTCTTGGTATTTCGGGTGGAGCCAGACTCAGAAATAAAAGTGCATTCGGGCGTCGTGGCGCAGGATGACGGGATCGACTTCGACTGGGAAACTAAACGATGAGTGAGACAGCTGGCACCATTGTTCGCAGCGAGTTTGAGGGGCGCAAGCTCTTACTAATTTGCGCCGCGTTGGGCCTTACTGCCAGCATGAACGCAACAATGGTTTATGGCTTGGGTTCGTTTATGGTTCCACTCAATTCTGCCTTCGGCTGGAGCCGAGGTGACGTTTCGCTTGCTTCAACGATATTGACGCTTGGCGTCTTTCTGTTTGGCCCTGTTGTCGGCCGGCTTGGCGACCGATTTGGAGCAGCGGCCGTCGGCTCGATCAGTTTGGTGAGCTATGCTGCAATGGTGGTAGTCATGTCGCTCACTGTCCAGACACTTCCTGGGCTTTGGATTTTCTACTTCATGATCGCATTGTGTGGTGTGGGATCCACTCCTATTGTTTTACTCCGGCCAATAGCTGCGGGTTTTGACAAGCAACGAGGATTGGCGCTCGGTATCGCTTTGACCGGCGCAGGCCTCTCTGGATTCTGGGTCCCGAACGTGGTCACAGCCGTCATCGCAAACTACGGCTGGCAGGCCGGTTATTGGGCCGTGGCAGCGGCGGCAATGCTGGCTGCACCAATTGTTTGGTTTGGATTTCGGCCTTCTGAGAAACGTGATGAACTCGCCAACATTAGGGGAACACCCAAGACTGGAATGACATTTCGCGAAGCCTGCAACACGCGAGCTTTCGCAATGGTTTCAGTCCTAGCGTTCAGTATGGCGCTCGGTATCGGCGGTATGGTCGTCCATTTGAACCCCTTGTTTCAAGACTATGGAGCAAGCGCAGCAACGGCGGCGGGTCTTGCGTCTCTGATCGGCATTTCGAGCACGTTCAGCCGGTTGCTCACCGGGTTCAGCCTTGACCGGTTTCCGGTTGGACTTGTAACAGTTTTGGTGATCTGTCTGGGGACGTTGGGTATCGCGCTCATCTGGCTCGGGGGCTTGCGATTTGGATTGCCGGGCGTCATCTTGATAGGATTATTGTTGGGCGCAGAGCTTGATCTGCTTGCTTATCTCACTTCTCGGCTGTTTGGCCAACGGGCGTTCGGCGCGATCTATGGCTGGACTTACAGCCTCTTCTCATTCGGCTTTGGCTTAGGGCCATTGTTGATGGGGCATCTGCACGATCAATTCGGATCTTACGACATTGCTTTGCTGGCGAATGTCTCGCTGCTCTTGGGATCGGCCGCAGTGGCTTTTGGCCTAAGCGCGCGGTCGCAGATGGAGGGTCGTTGACACTGGCCACATTGTGTCGAACCGCGCGCATTTTGGAGAACGGAAATCGATGTAGCTGTTCTCCTGCGCAGGTCGCCAATACGCGATCCAATAGCGGCATTGGTCACATCAAGACCCTTGGCGATCATGTTTTGGCGGCTCACAAGACGCCTGCGGCAACAGTCGCGCATCACTCTGGGTTAAAGACGAGTGGCCAGCCAATCGCAAGCCGCAGCCAAAGCTTCATCAGCACGATCAAGACTGCCGACCATTCCCATGAAGCCATGGTTCATGTCGCTGTATCTGATGAGCGTCGTA
>CALGEE010000540.1 GCA_937881525.1 uncultured Sphingomonadales bacterium
CCATCGAGGGATCCTTTACTGTCGCGCGCCATGAAATCCCCGTGCGGGTATTGCCCGACAGCCAGCCCAGAAAAGTCAACATGACAACCGACAGACCAATCACCAAGGCCTCAGCATATTTCAGAAAAAATCCACCTGGCAGTTCAAAATACCCCTGCAAAGGAGGGTTTATATAGCTTTGGCCATAAGGACCGAAAATAATGCGAAAGACTTCTTCCGACGCAATAAATAGCGCAATCGACGCGATAAGTGCTATAAACGGGGGCTTGCCGAGAAGCGGCTCGTAAACAATCTTATAGACTGCCATACCAACAAGCCCTACCAGCAGCATCGACGCGAGCATCGCCATAGGGAAGTTTCCGGTGGCATTAGTCAGAAGCACACCAACGTAACCACCGAGGGTAAACAGTGCGGCGTGCGCAACGTGTAGAATACGTAACAGCCCGTATACCAGCGTCAAACCTAAGGCGATCAGTGCATAAATGCTTCCCTGAACAATGCCTTGAAAGAAAAGTTCGAAATATAACATATGATCCACCATAGTAATTTGCACCATTCGCTGCCGATGCAATAATTCCCGCCCCTATTTCGTGGGGCGGGATATTATAGGTTACTCGGTAGGCGGAGCAAGCAGAACTGCGTCTTCGATCACGCCAGCACTGTGCCATTCGCCATTTTTGATGATCTGCAATTGCACAGCCTTCTGCACTTCACCCAATGCGTTAAAGCGAATGTGACCAGTTGAGGCCTGCATGTCAGTCGCTGCAATTGCATCACGGATTGCCGCACGGTCGGTTGTACCTGCTTTTCGCAGAGCTTCGATCACAACGTTTACTGCGGTGTTTGTGGATGCCGCAACCATGTCTGCCTTATGGCCAGTCTCTTTTTCGTAAGCTGCTATGAAGTCTTTGGTGGCAGATTCAGAGGAGTCGCGGTCAAGAGAAGTGGTAATTATTGTACCTTCCGAAGCAGGGCCCGCGATGTCAATATAACTTTGCGAGTCGAAGCCTTCCTGCCCAATTACTTGTGTTGTGATGCCTGCCGCACGCAGCTGTGCCACAAGCGGACCCGCGGTAAAGAAATAACCCGTCGCGTAGATTACATCCGGATTGTCGGCGCGAATTTTCGAGATGATCGGGCCAAACTGGCGATCGGGCATAGCATATTGATATTCGCCAATAATTTCGACACCAAATTCCTTAGCTTTTTCCTTAAAGCCAGCTGATAGTGACTGGCCAAAGTCGTTTTGTAGGGTGATCACCACGGCACGGTGAAGATTAAGCACCTCGCCAACCAGCTTTGCACCAGCACGACCTTGAACTTCTCCCATGAATGAGGTCCGGAACACGTAGTTACCAGCACGGGTAATGTCAGGATGGATGGCATAGGCCGAAATGTAAGGCACGCTAGCTTCTTGGAATATACCAGCCGCCGCACGTGTCGAGCCTGAATAGCTACCCGAAACCGCTACCACGACCTGATCGCTTTCGATCATTTTTTGCGCCAAAGGTACCGCCTGATCGGGCGAGGCCTGGTCATCATAAACAATCAGCTCCAGCTGATCACCATTGATTCCGCCAGACGCATTAGCGGCCGCGATAGCCAGTTTAGCACCATTCAGCGCCGACTCCCCGTCAGAAGCAGCAAAACCGGTCAATGGGACATTAAATCCGATCTTGATGTTTTCGGCCCACGCCGCGCCAGCCATTAGCGCAAAGCTGGCGGTAGCAGCAAGAAATTGTATTTTAAGTTTCATTGTTTTCTCCCTTGGTTGGTTTGGTTGGTAGTTGCCTAAAATGAGCGGGCAACGGTGTTCTGACATCGCAGGCTCTATTTGGTCTTTATGCAAATACGTTTCGACTAATCGATAAGAGACACCAGCGCATGTTCTTCACGCACTGCCTTACAATCATATTATTGCAGCGCCACTTAATAAGAGCGTTCTTAATATTATTATGTGCATACATAATAAAGTCAAGAAAGTTTTTAGCGCCCTAAAACCAAAAAACAGAGCGTTATGAGGTGCCCATCAAGCGGTGACTGGGTCGGCCTCGGTCTTAACAGGCGGAAGCGCTATGCGCCGGCAGCACAGTGTTGAAACAGCCCATCAGACATCAAACAAGTGTAGCTATCTGATAAATGGGTCGGTAAAGAAAGAATGCAGAAAAAAATAAAAATTGGGACAAGATTTGTGACATTACAACTTAGGCTTTCTTGGAAAGATGTTCGCGATACGATCCATGCGTGGATCTTGGAAAGCACTTATGGACCCGGTGACAAGCTGCCACGTGACGAAGATATTGCCGAGCAACTTGGCTGTGCCCGATCTACTGTCCAACGCGCTATGCGCAATCTGTCTGACAGTGGTATAGTCGAGCGAAAGCGTAAAGGAGGCACCCAAGTGCGGCTGGACCCCGTCACACGTGCTACATTAGATATTCCTATTACCCGCAAAGAAGTCGAGGCAAAGGGGTCGGCATACAGCTATCAACGCATTTCCGAGGGTATGGCAGACATCCCACTCGGCATTGCGGCGCGTTTCGGCCTTGGAGCCTCAGTTAAAATGTTACGGATCGAAGCGCTACATATCTCGGATCAGCGCCCCTATATTTATGAAGATCGCTGGATCAACACAGAAACAGTGCCCGAAATTTTGTCGATAGATCTTTCTAGTGAAAGTGCGAATGAATGGCTTGTAAGGAATAAGCCGTTTAGTCGCTGCGATTTACGGTTTTATGCCGTCAAAGCAACGGAGTATAATGCCAAAATTTTAGCAACAACCCCTAATGAGGCGCTTTTCGTGATGGAACGAACCACCTGGATTGGAACACAGCCAATTACTTCGGTGAAAGCTGTGACCTCGCCCGGCTATCAGCTTTTCACACAAATTTAAAATCAGCCCCACGCCCGCTAAATGCTAACGTGATGAGTTGCGTCGCCTCATAGACGTTATTGAAAAATCCTCAGGCACCGGCAGCGTTGAGCAAGCAGTTGATGACATCAAAACCTTTGCCAATACCGCAAGCTTCTTGGCCAACAAGTTGGATACGCG
>CALGEE010000541.1 GCA_937881525.1 uncultured Sphingomonadales bacterium
CACACAGACTCCAGCGGGCAATGGGTGGAAAACCCTGTGAGCTTCTGTGAATCTGTTGGCTGCTTCTTTCCAGAATCGACAGATATCGCGCCGAGCTAATCCCCTCCCAGCTTATCGACTCGATTTTTGCGTCCACGACCACGAAGGACTTTGGCGCCCAACTCAGGTCCAGTATCCTTCACGTATTCGGAGCAGCCACTTGAGGAACTGGTCCTGTACAAATCTGCAAATTTCTAAAGGTAGATGTCTGATCGGAACACACCAAGCATGACCCATCCTAGCATTTTGAAGTGTCAACTGCACAATGCCAGCCCTGCCATGGCACCCTGGGGTGGGATGGAAAAGCGCGTTGGTAACAACCCGTGGTCCTGGGCGGCACCCGCCGGGCGCTATCCACCGATGATTTTGGACATAGCCAATACCGCTGTCGCGCGGGGAAAGCTCTACCTAGCAAGGCAACGCCACGAGGCTATCCCGGACACTTGGGCAATTGATGCTGATGGTAACGCCACCGTTGACCCCGCCGCCGGCATAGCGGGCACGATTCTGCCGATGGCCGGTCACAAGGGCTATGCGATTTCAACGATCATGGACATGCTGTCCGGTGTACTTAGCGGAAGCCAATTCGGATCCTCGGTCATTGGCCCCTATATGCCCGACGGCATGAGCGGGGTTGGCCATTTTGTGATGGCGATCAGGATAGACGCCTGTCGCTCGTTGGTTGAATTTGAAGCCGATATGGAGCGGATGATTGACCAGCTCAAGGCGACCAAGCCTCAGCCAAAGGTCGAGCAAATCTACTATCCCGGTGAGTTGGAAGCCCTGTCAGACACCAAACTGCGCAAGGACGGGATTAGCCTGCCAGACGACACAGCCGATGAATTGCGCCGTGAAGCGGCAAAACTTGGCATAGAGGCCCCTTTCTGAGGACAAAGTGTTTATACTGAATCCCTAGGTCGACACGGATCGCACCGGTCTACTTTCAACCGTGCGAATGGCGGTATCCGAGGCCTTTTGAACTGAGCCTTAGCAAATAGGCTATTCGCGTCGTAGCGCATGCTACCATTTGCGCAAGCGAACATGCGGCCGTCGGTTGACCGGATAAAACTGGCTATGGAAGGCGGCCCTTCTTCACGCATAAACCATTCAGGAAGGGGCGACACACTGACACCTTGATTGAGGCCGATCAGCTCATGGATTGTATCGGTGTTCGGAATTCTGTCACTCTGTAAGACATATGTTCCCCCAAGGTTTCAACGATCCCCTCGCAGGTCGGCAGGGCATCCGAAACAGGGGCAGAGAAAGAGTCTCAATAGGGTAGATCACCTTCATCACCGAACTTCGTGCGGATCTGATCAAATACCGTCGGTTTGTCTGCTGCTGAGAAGGCGATGAACCCGTATTCTTTCAAGAGTGAGGATATTTTCGGCCAGCCGATGCTCTCAGGTTCGCCAATTGCGAGGGAGATGCCTGCGTTCGCAACGCCTGCTGTGCCGTTGATCCAATCCTTGTCACGGAACAGCCGATCACCTGTTGTAACTCGGTCCGCACGGAACAACCTCCACGGTAAATGAAAGCCCTTCCATCGCGATAAAATAGAAACAGATATCGCGGATCGTCGATGTAGGCCAAGGGCCCGGTGCGCTGCAGATGCAGCATCGTGTGACATGAGGTGTTATCAACGTCGGGTTTTCGATGTGGAAGGG
The DNA here is from genome assembly GCA_937881525.1 of uncultured Sphingomonadales bacterium. Classification (GTDB taxonomy): domain Bacteria; phylum Pseudomonadota; class Alphaproteobacteria; order Sphingomonadales; family Sphingomonadaceae; genus Sphingorhabdus_B. Next base: position 1,707 of record CALGEE010000541.1, read on the forward strand.
TGTGGTGGATCGGAGGGTCCATTATGGAAACGCCGAACTTGTCCGCCATTGCCGCATTGCGTGCAGCCTGGAACAAGGGCCGGATCGTAGGTCAAAAAACGGCCGCTCAGGCCCAAACACGTCTGGGCAAAAAAGGTGCTGCTGGCGCTTGCCGAGAACCATTGTGATCTGGCCCTTTCAATCTCGCAATCGACAGCAAGCTGCGCGGCTGCGATTTGCTGAAGATGAAGGTGGTCGATGTCATGGCGTCAGGTCAAATCAAGGAACGCGAGTCGGTTCTGCAGAGCAAGCCCCAGAAACCGGCGCGCTTGGAAATCCCTGCAGGCAAAAGTGCATCGCTCGCAAGGCAGATGCGGCAGCCGCTTCTGATTGGATCTGAGTACCTTCGACCCGGGCGTTTTCACGAATGGCTTTACATCTTGACCCGCCAGTACACGGGCATCGTCCGTGAGTGGGTGACATCCATCGGCCTGACGGCCAGCGCCTATGCCACGCACTCGGTGCGACGAACGAAAGTGACCCAACTCTATGATAAGTCGGGCAACCTTCGGGCCTCGACTTCGTAGATGTTGCGCGGCGTCTGCGAAGGCAGCCTCGCATGTCAGCCCGGCGACAACGCAATCGCCCGGGCTGTGGCGGGTCGCGAGACGTTCCGTTCGGTCCAACCCATGACGTTGTTGCATGCCGTCAGCCGTGCGTCCTCCATCATGGGTGCCATGCCAGCCCAGGCGACAGCGGCCATATCGGCAATGGAATAGTCTCCTGCGATATAGTCGCGACCATCCAGCTGCGTCTCAAGAACGCCGAACAGTCGTGCTGTCTCGTTCTTGTAGCGGGTTTCGGCGTAGGGAACTTTCTCATTCAGACCTCGGAAATGGTTGGACTGCCCCATCATCGGACCAAGCCCGCCCATTTGCCAATGCAGCCACTGTGTCACGGCCCAGCGGTCCTGCGGGGTT
>CALGEE010000542.1 GCA_937881525.1 uncultured Sphingomonadales bacterium
CTGGCGGGCGATACAGCCTGCCAGATCACGCTTTACTGACCCGTCATTTCTTACCAACTGAGTGATGCTCATGACACACGCGAGCCTGACGCCCATAGAGGTGCCAACATCCGAATTGCCTTACGAGGTTATCGACGAGGAAATCTATATCCCGATGTCTGATGGCACGCGCCTCGCCGCGCGCATCTGGCGGCCAGTAGCGGGGGATAGCGACAGGTTTCCGGCGATCCTTGAGTATATCCCCTACCGTAAGCGTGATGGCACCCGGACCCGGGACGAAGAGCAACATGGCTATCTGGCGGGCCATGGGTATGTCTGTGCGCGGGTTGATATGCGCGGGTCGGGTGACTCTGAGGGCCTCCAGATGGATGAATACCTGCCCATCGAACAACAAGACGGTCTGGATATCATCGACTGGTTGTCGCGACAAAGTTGGAGTAGCGGACGTGTCGGAATGTTTGGTCTGTCTTGGGGCGGGATTACCGCTCTGCAGATGGCGTCCCACCGCCCCCCGGCCCTGAAGGCGATTGTTCCGGTCGGAGCCTCCGATGACCGTTACTACGATGACGGGTGCTATTTCGTGGGTGGGCTGGCTGGCGAAACCGTCGGCTGGGGCGGTGTGATGTTTGGCTTTAACGGGCGTCCGCCCGATCCGGTGCTCTATGGCGATGGATGGCGCGATGCGTGGCTGGCGCGCCTGTCAGAACCGCCGCTGTTCATGAAGATCTGGTTAGAGCATCAGCAACGCGATGACTATTGGCTGCAAGGCACGGTCTGCACTGATTACGAGCGGATCGAAATACCGGTCTATGCCGTATCAGGTTGGACCGACTGCTGGCCGAACACCGTGATGCGGTTGATGAAAAATCTGGGCGGCTCTCGCAAGGGGCTGATCGGGCCGTGGTCTCACCTTTATCCGGATCGCGCATTGCCGGGTCCGGGCGTTAATTTTCTGGATGAGATGCTGCGATGGTTTGATCGCTGGCTGAAGGGGGTTGAAAACGGGATCGAGACCGAGCCAGTGCTGACGCTTTATCGGCAAGAAGACGTGTCGTCCGATCCCTGCCACGACTGGCGCGATGGCACATGGCTGGACGCTGAAAGCTGGCCAGATCAGAGCGTGTCTTACCGCGAGCTCTACCTGACGCCAGAGGGGACCTCGGACGTACCCATCGGGGGTGAGATGTCGATCAACTCGCCGCAATCACTGGGCATGATGAGCGGTGACTACATGCCCCTTGATGCTGATCCGGGTAAAGCTCAGATGCCTGGCGACCAAAGAACAGAAGATGCTGGAGCGCTGTGTTTCGATTTGCCTGTGCAAGGTGACCCGTTCGACATCATCGGGACGTGTGTGGCAGAATTTGAGGTCAGCACGGATGCAGGTAACGGGCTACTGGCGGTGCGCCTTTGTGATGTTTCACCGGATGGATCGTCCACACTGATCACCTATGGGATCATGAATATCGCTCAGCGTGACGGTCGCGAAGCGCAGGCCGATGTTCAACCCAGTACACCTTATCAACTGTCGCTGACCCTCAATGATATCGCGCATCGCGTGCTGCCGGGGCACACGCTGCGGATAGCCGTGTCCAACGCCATGTTCCCAATGGCGTGGCCGGTGGCCGAGAACCACACGCTGACGCTCCACCTTCACAATTGCAAGATACGGATCCCCAACGCGGATTTGACTGCAAGCGACGCCGCGCGCGTGGTGTTCCAGCAACCCCGTGTTGCCCAAGCCGCGCCTGTCGAAATTGTTGAACAAGGTCGGCCAAGCCGGATTATCAAAGAAGACCTGAGCAACGGTGTACGCACCCTGACGCTGCGAGAGGAGTTTGGAGAATACCACCTTAGCAGTGCAGATATTACTGTAACGGGCTTCAGCCAGGATCAGTTTGAGATCAACGACACGGATGTCACAACGGCATCTGCTGCCTATGAATTCAAAATGGGATACACTCGCGAAGGCTGGGACGTTGCCACAACAGGCAAAATGGTGATGACCTGTGATGCGCACAGCTTTTCCCTACGGGGCGAGGTGCGCGCCTATGACTCTGGTCAGGAAATCTATCACCGTGAATGGGATGAAAGCATTCCTCGGAAAGGGTTTTGATGTGACGCATAAGGGGGCAAGCCGGTGATCAGCTATGCGATTCAGCGGCTATTCGTTGCGGTTCTGATTGTCCTCCTTGCTGTCACAACCCTTTTTGTGATGATCCAGTTTGTGCCGGGTGATCCTGCCAACGTCATGCTTGGACCACGCGCCACGCCGGAGTTGAAAGAGGCATTGCGCGAGCGGTTGCACCTGAACGACCCATTCATCGTGCAGGTCTATCATTTCTTCATCGGCGTGATGCGGGGCGATCTGGGAGTAGACCTGACTTCGAACCGCCCCGTCCTGAGCATCCTGATCGAGCAGGTGCCATACACGGCGTCCCTTGTGCTGGCCGTCCTTTTGATTGCCCTTCTTGGCATTCCCATAGGCACCTACGCTGCAGTACATCGTGATGGGCTCTTTGATCAGGCCAGCGGCGTGGTTTCGGTGTCGTTGATTGCCATTCCCCCCATCGTGATCGGGCTTTACCTGATCTTGATTTTCTCGGTGCAGTTGCGATGGCTTCCTGCCATCGGTGCGGGGGAAGGACCATGGGAAATCATCCTGCACCTGATCCTGCCGACGCTGGCAATCGGGCTGACTTGGATCGGCTATGTTGCGCGGCTGGTGCGCGCTTCGGTGATAGAGGTTTTAGGTCAGAACCATGTCAAAACGGCGCGTGCATTTGGCATTCCGACCCGCCGGGTCATGCGGGCCTATGTGCTGCGCGTGGCATTGCCCGCCACCGTGACTGTTTTGGGCGTCAGTATCGGGTTCATCCTGTCCAGCGCGGTGATCGTCGAGATCCTGTTCGCGCGCCCGGGCATCGGAAAACTGATGTATGACGCCGTCATCAGCCGGAATTATCCGGTGGTGATGGGCACGGTTCTGGCGAGTACGTTGTTCATCGTCATCGCGACAACCATAGCTGACCTTCTGAATGTGATGCTCGATCCCCGCTCACGGGAGGAGGGTTGATGGAACAGGGAACCAGCACCCTAAGTCGCCAGGCGCGCATCGGCAGCGTGCTCCGCACATTATGCAGCACGCCGTTGGGTGCCATCAGCCTGTTGATCGTGCTTGCTTTCTTCGTGATCGGTGTGACCGCAGATTTCATCGCCCCTTATGATCCCGTGAAGATTGATGTGCGCGCGAAACTTCAAGGACCCTCAGCGGAGCATTGGCTGGGGACGGATCAGCTGGGTCGCGATGTGCTGTCTCGCTTGCTTGTTGGGACGAAGGTGGCGTGTTTCCTGGCTGTCACATCCGTGTCCATTGCCTTGGTGATTGGCATCGTCCTAGGCATGCTTGCGGCCTTTACCAATCGCTGGATCGACTGGTCAATGCTGCTGGTTTTTGACACCGTCAGATCCTTCCCCACCATCATGTTTGCGTTGACGGTGGTGGCGTTGTTCGGGCCCAGCGTGAATTCGATCGTCGCCATTGTCGTGATCTCGACTTTTCCGTCTTACGCACGGCTTGTGCGCACCCAGGTTATGTCCCTGCGCAACGCAGAATTCATCGAGGCACAGCGCGCTATGGGGACCAGCCGGGCGCGCATATTATTGCGACATATGCTGCCAAACGTGATTGGTCCTGTGATGATTGTTGCGAGTATGGATATTCCGTTGGTGATTGGCGTGGAGGCCGGGCTGAGTTTTCTGGGGCTGGGCGTTCGCCCACCCACCCCCAGTTGGGGAACTATTTTGAACGACGGTTTCTCTTTCATTCGCAACACGTCCTGGATCGTTATTGCAGGCGGTTTGCCTCTGATTCTGACCACGGTGGCCTTCACCACGCTAGGCGAAAAGCTGCGCGACATCCTTGACCCCAAGCTACGCAAATAGGTTTCTTATGAGCAC
>CALGEE010000543.1 GCA_937881525.1 uncultured Sphingomonadales bacterium
GATGTCGGCACCATGGACGGCCAACCCCACGAGCAGTCCCGTCGTGTCGGTGACGGTCCGCCCTTTAGATTTTGCCAGGATCGGCTTGCTTTCCAGCCCACCCATGTAGCTTGAACCTTCGGCGGGGAACATCCACTTATCGGCGATAGTCTTGACGTGTTTTTTATTCATGTTTTTCATAACTGCCTCTTTTCCGTGTTGTTAATGACTACAGTTTTTTCTCCCGCGACCGCACCTCGGGCGACATTTTTTCCGTGGCAACTGTGCCGGTTACACGCGCATGAACAGGCGGTTGAACCGGGATTTGTTTTCCAACAGACGTGTCAGATACGAGATCGTGCGGTTGACGATGAAATAGAGCATCAGCAGGGTCATGTAGACCTCGACCGGCGACGTCATCAGCCGATTGCCGATCTGCATGCCGACTTCGGTGAGATCGGCTAGGCCGATGAGGAACGCGAGCGACGTATTCTTGATCGATACGATGTAGCGCCCGGAGATCGCCGGAATCATGTTGTAGAACGCTTGTGGCAGGATGACCCACAATTGTATCTGCAGCCGACCGAGCCCCAACGCCCGTGCTGCCTGGATATCGCCTTCGGGAATAGCCCGTATGCCGCCACGCAAAATCTCGGCAATATAAGCCGCCGTAAACAGCGTCAGTGCGATGAGGACTGAAGTGAACTGCGAGGTTTCCCAGCCGAAGTACGGCGGCACGAAGAACGCCCAGAAGATAAGGATCAAAAGCGGGATGTTGCGCAGGGTCTGGATGTAAAGCATGGCCGGTACCCAGGCCAACGGATTGCGGGAATGGCGCATGACCCCAAGGACAGCCCCGAAAACTGTCGAGAGCAGGATCGCAAGAATCCCAATCTCAAGGGTGAGGAGAAGGCCGCCGACTTGTCCCTTGCTGAACAGGTCGCCGAACAGCAGGCGTTCCCAGTTGTTTATTGTCCAAACCTTGTCCCAGTTCATCGCCGCTACTCGCTAGTCAGGGCCAGCTTCATGGCCTTTTGGCTGCGCATATGTCGTGACAACCGCCTGCTGAGCAGTGTTCCCAGACCGGAAAGGGTCAGGCATAGAGTCAGGTATAGACCGGTCGCAATCAACAGCGCTTCTATGCCCCTGAACCAGTACGTATCGATGTACTTGTACTGGTAGGCGATCTCGGTGACACCGACCGCCATCGCCAGGGATGTGTTCTTCACCAGGGCTACGGTCTCGTTGATCATCGGCGGAATAATGACCCGGATCGCCTGAGGTAAGACAACGGACCTCATCATCGAGAAGAACCCGAGCCCAAGGGCGCGGGAGCCGTCGTACTGCCCCTTGTCGATGGAATTAAGGCCTGCCCGAATGACCTCGGCCATGAAGGCCCCGTGATAGATTGTGAAAGCGAGGACGGCAGCCGAGAACTCGTAGCCGAAATCGCGTAGTTGTAGGAACAGCCCGTTCGGCAGGAGGTAGGATGCGGAAAAATACCAAAACAAGATTTGCACCAGTGGCGGTGTGTTGCGTGCAAACTCAATGTAGAGCCAACACGCGGGCTCGAGATGCCGGAAATTGAGCCAGCGAACGATGCCGAGCACCACG
>CALGEE010000544.1 GCA_937881525.1 uncultured Sphingomonadales bacterium
AAGCAAGTTCAAAACGCCGCCTAATCAAACCGTCACCAACTTTTGGGCATAACTCGGAAGTGTGATGGCACTAGTTGTAGATGGCAAGGACAATTACCTTGTTTTATGATGGGATAGTTTACAAGAATGTAGAATAAATCGTGGGAGGGAGTGCTATTGGAAAAGGTCTGTCTGATTATTGGTGGAGGGCGCGGTATGGGCGCGGCGACTGCTCGCCAAATGTATTCTCGTGATTACAAACTGGCGTTAATGTCGCCTTCAGAAAGTTGCGAAACGCTTGCCGCTGAACTGGGTGGGATCGCGCAACGTGGACGTGCTGAAAACGCTTCCGATTTAAATGCATTGTTCGATCTAACGATGGAAAAGTATGGACGCATTGATAGTGTTTTGATCCATGTAGGTGGGCCACCAAAAGGCGACCTCTTGGATATTCCAGAAGAAGATTGGGACAAGGCACATGATATGGTCTTAAAGCCAGTTATAAGGATGGCAAAGCTCGTTACCCCGGTCATGGAGGAACAGGGCGGCGGCTCCATCGTGAATATAACTACGTTTTCAGCGTTCGAGCCAAGTTTGACCTTCCCAACCTCAAGCGTCTACCGCGTTGGGGTGTCGTCTTTTACAAAGCTGTATTCTGATCGTTACGGCCCAGCAAATATTCGTATGAATTGCTTGTTACCGGGCTTTACAGACAGCTTAGATTTGCCGCAGAAGTTTGCGGACATGTCATCGCTCAAGCGTCTTGCTAGAGCAGATGAACAAGCAAAAGTTGCCGCGTTTCTTCTATCAGATGATAGCAGCTATATAACTGGGCAAAGCCTTCGCGTGGACGGAGGGGTTACAAGGCATATGTGACAGGATCCGCGGACAGTGGTCAAACATCCAATTGAGGCGCTACATGGAAAATACCGTAAGTTTTACTGCAATGAAAAATGGCACTGCAGCAGACTACCACCTCCTTGAGAGGCTAGAGAAGCCGTTCCTCGCACTAACAGCCGACCGAGTTATCGAAGAACTGAAACGCGCTGGGGAGACGACCCTTGAGGGCTACCGTATCACGCGTCTCGAGCATGGCTTGCAGTCTGGAACGCGCGCTCTTCGCGATGGAGCAGATATTGATTGGATCGTCGGAGCGCTACTACATGATATCGGCGATGGCCTTGCCCCACAAAATCATGACCGGATGTCTGCCGAAGTTATTCGCCCGTTTGTGCGCTGGGACGTTGCATGGACGGTAGAACATCACGGCCTTTTTCAAATGCTCTATTACGGGCATCATTATGGTTGGGACCAAAATGCACGGGATCGTTATCGCGACCATCCTTTATTTAATGTTTGTGCGGAATTTTGTGAGCGCTGGGACCAATCAAGTTTTGATCCAAATTATAAAACAGAAACATTGGCTACATTTGAACCAATGGTGCGTGAAGTATTTGCAAGAAAGGCTTATGATGCCCCTGTTATCCGAGAAAATGAAGTGACAAACTTGATGGGTGAAACTTCGAAATATTAAGCTGTTAAAATCGAGGTTATAATTTTACGATTA
>CALGEE010000545.1 GCA_937881525.1 uncultured Sphingomonadales bacterium
TCTTCAATGGTCAAGTTACGGTGCAAAACGCCAATGCCGCCAAGCTGCGCCATGACAATAGCCATGCGTGCTTCAGTCACGGTATCCATCGCAGACGACAAAACAGGAATGTTAAGCGAAATGCTTTTGGTTAGCTGCGTCCGCGTGTCCGCTTGGCTCGGTAAAATGTCCGACGGTCCGGGCTGCAGCAGCACGTCGTCAAATGTCAGTCCGAGGGGAATTTCTTTCATGGGGCCACCGCTTTAAGCTTTGATTCGTGGCGGCCCATGTAAACAGTAACCCTTTTATTCGCCAGCCTTCTTCGATTTATATTTTCGCGTGTCCGCAAAGTGGCGTCCAAGCCCAATATGCAAGTCGGCATCTTCGGCTGCGCCGCCAAGTTCGGTAGCATTCGTCAACTCATCATTAGGGCCATGATAATCGCTGCCCAAAAATTTTTGCAAAAGATCAAGATCCGCAAAAGAACCGCCAACCATCAATGCCGGAACGCCCTTTTGCGTCAGCGCCCAACCGTCCTGCCGTTGAATGAAAGCATTGGCGCTGGTAGAACTTTCAATCATGCGCCCCATCTTTTTGGCAACAGCCTCGACCGCGGCATCGAGCGGCGTTGTGCCACGACCAATAATTGCTACTTTAGACCCCCGCGGCGCGATGGCGATGGTGTCGACGTTTAACGAAAGGAGTATCTGATCCAGCGGGAGCACTGGCTTTTGCGCAAATGCATATGCGCCAAGCAAGCCGCTTTCCTCGGCTGTGGTCGCCACAAAATAAATGTCACGATCATGCTTCTTCTTTGCCAAGGCTCTGGCCACTTCGTTCATCACTGCGATGCCGCTGGCATTATCGACCGCCCCATTGCAGATGCGATCCGACGCGCCCTCTGGCGCGCAGATGCCCAAATGGTCCCAATGGCCCATATACATCAAAGCGCCACTGTTCTTTTTACGGCCCGATATTTTGCCAATGACATTCGAGCTATTAAAACGATAAATGTATGTTTTAACATTGAAATCTGCGTTTATGCCAAGGGCTTCTCCGGCATAATCCGCTTGTTTTGCGTGGGCACGTAACGTGTCCCAATCCTCCCCTGCGGCAGTAACGAGGCCCACTGCAAATTCGCTTGTAATTGCACCTTCAAGTGGCGCCCGCGTCTCCCGGCTTTCCAGCGCTATCGGACGCGACAAGAGCAACCGACGCAGCGATGGCCAACTGCCCTTACTATCGCCCACAAAGATAATGGCTTCCGCACCGGCCGCGACCAATGCCTCACGCCGCGCTCTGGGAGACCTCATCTTGTCCGGGACATTTTCGGCATCAAACAGGACGAGTACCGCCTTGCCCACCACATCGGCGCCAACAGTTCCGTCGGACTTTACGCCCATGCCTGCGAAAACGAGCGGCAGGTTGCCGCGCACATATTCCGCCTGCTTGCCAATAAGAACAATGTCATCCGACCCAACGCGCAATTTCCGTCCATTTGCATTAAAGCTGTATTCAAAACTGCCCTGCCCACGTTGAATGAGCGGTACCGGTTCAAACCAGCCGCCATCGGCAGTAGCGGGTTTTAAGCCTGCCTTCGCCCATTGCTCGGCAATATATTTGACCGTTTTGGCTTCACCTGCAGTACCCGGTTTGCGGCCCTCGAAATCATCGCTGGCCAGAATGGCAATGTGGGCGCGCAAATCGGCCTCGGTCACAGCCTTGGATAGAACTGGACTTGCCAAAAAGCTCACAAGACCGACTAAAATAGCTGAATGTACAAGCCGCATGATGGTTCGCTCCGGACTAAGATACGACGTCACCCATCGCATGGCGGGAACGTTCTACCTTCAAATTTGCTCCGTACATGCATCAATTCAATCATGCGACCCCTAATTCGACATAGCCGACCTCGACCCGACACCTAACCCCATGCAAAAAGCATCCGATCCGCAGTTGAGGCAGCGCAATTCATCAAGACGCTTGGCGAAATCGGCGGATTGGCGAAAGAGCCACTGGCCAGGAGCCATAAACAGGCATAACGCTAAAAAACTGCAAAGCAGCAGTCTTGAGCGTTGGCCGCCAAGCGACTGAATTTGCAGAAGGCCTTATCCACCTGACACCTCAGGGTTTTGGTGCGACCTATGGTTTCGCGTTTCGAATTTTGGGAGTGCTACAATGGCAGAATGGCTCGACACAATATCTACCCACTGGTTCTGGCTTTCACTTGGCCTTGTGCTCGGCGCAGCTGAATTGGCCTCGCCCGGGCGCT
>CALGEE010000546.1 GCA_937881525.1 uncultured Sphingomonadales bacterium
TTGCCTGCTGCAGCTGCGGCGTCATGACCAGCGACTGGCTTTGGCGAAGGTCGATGCGCGGAGCTAAGGCCATGACGTTATGGGTGTATCACTGCCCCCGAGTCACATTGCAAAACTCTCGCCCAGATACAGGCGGCGGACATTCGGGTCGGCAACCAACGCCTCTGGCGATCCTGCAAATAGAACCTGGCCGCCGTAAATGATGCAGGCGCGATCAACAATGTCGAGCGTTTCGCGGACATTGTGATCGGTAATGAGAACGCCAATGCCGCGCGTTTTAAGTTCCTTCACCAAATCGCGGATGTCGGAAATGGAAATTGGGTCAATACCGGCAAAGGGTTCGTCTAGCAGCATGATCGACGGGTTTGCAGCCAACGCACGTCCAATCTCGCAGCGTCGCCGTTCACCGCCCGACAAGGCCATGACAGGCGCACTCCGCAAACGGATAAGGCCGAATTCGTCAAGCAGCGTTTCCAACCGCTCGCCGCGCGAGTCGGCATCGGGCTCAGACATTTCCAGGACCGCGCTGATATTCTGTTCTACCGTCATCCCGCGGAAAATGGATGTTTCCTGAGGCAAATATCCAATCCCTAATATGGCGCGGCGATACATCGGCAAGTTGGTGATATCTGCGCCATCAAGGGTAATCCGTCCGCTATCCGGTTTCACCAGACCCATGATCGAATAAAAGCATGTGGTTTTGCCTGCGCCATTGGGTCCAAGCAGGCCAACAACCTCACCCTTCGCCACTGACAGCGAAACATCAGTCAAAACCGCACGCTTATTATAGCTTTTGGCAATGGAGACAACGCCAAGGCCCGACTGCAAACCCGGATCGGTGGTCGCATCCGCAGCAGGGAGGGTGGCAGTCATGCTATCCATATTCAATATTCGCCCGCAATCATGCTTTTGGTTTCGGTCCCATTGATAGTGAATAGAGAAGCAATTTGCAATTGGCATGCTTCATGCTACGCCGTTTTAGTTACTGCGCGGGCTCAAACTTAATTTTTGCGCTGCGGGACGCTAAAGCTACCCGTGACTCTGCCACGGGAATTTGTGGTGCCAGGTAAACCGCCGCCGTTTATGGTCGATCGGCCGGAGTTGAGATCAATAACCAGTCGTCCACCGGTGAGACGGTTGCTACCTTGCACGAGGTTCACGTTTCCGATCAGCGTGATCAGGCTCGAGTCGAGGTCATAAATGGCTGAGCTGCTCGTGGCGCGAAGATCATCTTTGGTGACTGTGACACCGCCGGTTGCATCGAGGCGGTTCACATCAACGCCGCCATTGCTGGAATAAGCAGCCGTGACGCGGCTTGCTTTCAGCGTAAGTCCAGCTTGAATGGCAGTTACGCCGCCTGACAACACAACGCGGTCCGCGCGGTCCTGCAACTCCATGGATGCGGCGGAAAAATCGACGGGCGCGTTGCTGTTGTGGTTACGGATGCTTTGCGCAGTCGATGCTGAGGACAGCATACCGATACCAGCGATAGCGGCACACAAGCCAGCGGAGATAGAACGGGCAGTCATGAGCAACTCACTTAATCGCATTCTGATCGATACGCAAACGAACCCCGCCATCCAAGCGAACAATGCGGGTGTCGAGATCGGCACGCAGATGCCCCGCATGGAAGGTTCCGACCTTTGTACGCCCGCTCACGGGACCAAAGCTTTGCATCGAACGGTCTTTTAACGACAGCACGACATTGCTTGCGACCATTTTATATCCAGCTGAGTCAACAGCCAATGGACCGTTCACGCGCATGGTTTCTTTATTGAGGTCGTATATACCGCGCTGAGCGATTATTGAGGCTGGGCCATCGCTCAGCGTAATCCTGCCCGACAATGCAGTTATGTCCAGTAGCGGTTCGGCTGAGGTTTTCTGCACGGCGCTGCCGGCGCGCAATGAAAACGGGCGGCCCTTGCTGTCATCACCGCGATATAATGCCTCGACCACACGCAGCCGTTCGCGGGACAGATCAACTTCATCCTTGTTCAGCACGAAGCTGAGTTCCTGCTTGCCAGTAAAGGGACTGAACGCCAACAATGCGACCAGCAAACCTATGATGCTGGGCAGGACGACACGCAGCGTTCTAATAAGCCGATCTTGTCGCCCGCCGGGCAGCGCCCAGTTTTGCCTTTGCGTGCGTTCGAGATCGGCTTGTGCGGACATTATAGATGCCTAACCAGATTGAACCTTAACTGTGCCCGAATATGTCGACTTCAGGCCAGCCTGCAAGATCAAGGTCCGCGCGGTGGGGCAGGAAATCAAAACATGCTTGCGCCAATTTTGTGCGGCCTTCACGTTCAAGGCGAATGACAAACTCGGCATGCAAGCGGTGCAGATAGCGCACATCGCTTGCGGCATAATCCTTCTGCGCTTCGGAAAGAACTGGGCTACCCCAATCACTCGACTGTTGTTGTTTGGAAATGTCTGTGCCGAGCATTTCCTTCACCAACTCTTTTAAACCGTGGCGGTCGGTGTACGTGCGTGTCAGGCGCGAGGCAATCTTGGTGCAGAACAATGGTGTCGCGACGACATTCAAATAATGCGAAACCGCGGCCAGATCGAATCGGGCATAGTGAAAGAGCTTCACCCGTGTAGGGTCGGCAAGAACGG
>CALGEE010000547.1 GCA_937881525.1 uncultured Sphingomonadales bacterium
CGCAGCTAACTGGTCAAGATGCGGTGTCTTGCAGACCGGGTTTCCATAGAACGACAGCGCCTGCGGGGCCAGCTGGTCGGCCATGATCATCAGGATGTTGGGCTTATTGATCATCGGTTTACACTGCCGCCCGGCGGTACACTGTATGCTCTGTGGTATAGAACTGAATCGTCGACGGTCCGTTCGAGCCACCCACCCCCATGCCACTGTCTTTGACGCCGACAAACGGCAGATGATTTTCGGGGAAGCTACCTGCGTTCACATGGATCATGCCACTTTCGCTTTCCGCGACAAAACGCTCAACCACGTCAGTGCGCTCCGAATAGAGGCAGGACGACAGGCCAAAGGCTACGTCGTTGGCGACGCTCAGGGCCTCATCCACATTATCATAGGCAATCACGGAAAGGACTGGGCCAAAAACCTCGTCACGGGCGACTTCCATATCGCGGGTCACGTTCGACAGAATGGTTGGCGTGTAGAAATACCCGCCTGTGTCCATCTTGAGCTTTTCACCACCCGCAGCGACCGTGGCACCGGCAGCCTTTGCACGGGTAACAAAGCCATCCACATCCTGAAGTTGCTGCAAACTGGCGAGTGGTCCGATTTTTGCTCCATCAGATGCGCCGTCCATTGGCTGCATGGCCTCAGCGCGCTTTGAGAGACCCGCAACTACCTGTGCTTCGAGTGTCCGATTCACAACCACGCGGCTAACGGCCGTACATCTCTGGCCACACACGGCGAAGGCCGAAGCCATAATTTCATCAAGGACGGGGTCAAGATCAGTAGCGTCGTGCAAAATGGCAGGGTTTTTGCCACCTAATTCGAGTGACACTTCCGCCAGATGACCCGCTGCTGCTATCGCTACGCGTTTGCCAACCTCGACCGAGCCTGTAAAGCTGATTGCATCAATGCCAATGTGCTCTGCCAAAGCCTGCCCCAAGGCACCGCCGCCAATCGCCGATTGAACGAGGTCTGCGGGCAGCACTTCAGCAGCGATCTCGGCTATTAAAACGATAGCGCCAGGTGTCAAAGATGCAGGCTTAAGGATGATCGCATTGCCGTAAACGAGCGACGGGATAGCTTTGCGCATCGGCGTGCTGAAAGGAAAATTCCAGGGATTGATGCCTAGGATCACACCGCGCGGGCGCCGGGTAGAATAGGCGACAGTGCCCGGGATTTGCGACGGAAAAACGTCGCCAATGGGCGCACTTGCACGACCAATGCAGACACGAGATTCCCCGACGGCCTTGGCAACCTCACCGCGTGCCTCAGCTAATGGCTTGCCCATTTCTTTGGTGATTGACATAGCTATATCTTCTGCGCGCGCCTCTAACGCGTCCACGAAATTGGCGACAAGCGCGCCGCGCTCTGGTTGTGGTATTGCAGCCCAACCCGCCTGCGCCAGACCTGCACGGGCGACGCAGTCATCCAAGGCGCCCAATGGCGTTTCATCAAAGGTCGCCACGATCTGTTCAGGGGCGGCGGGGTTGCGAATTTCAATGAGCATGTGCGGTGTCCTGTACTGTGCCGGAGCCGCCCGCGCGGATCATTGCGGCGGCCTTTTCGGCAATCATAAAAGTGGGGGCATTTGTGTTGGCGGAGGTGATTTTGGGCATGACCGAGGCATCAACCACGCGCAGTCCCTCCACGCCATTTACGCGCAATTCGGGGTCCACTACGGCGCCCGCGTCTGACCCCATGCGGCAAGTGCCAACTAGATGGTAAACCGTTCCTGCCATCTGACGCACAGCAGCCAGAATCTCAGCATCGCTTTGATATTGCGCACCGGGAATAACCTCGCGCCGCCAGCGATGGCGAAACTCAGGCCGATTGTAGAGTTCGCGCACCATGCGGATGCCTTCGACGATAACTTTCTGGTCCCTCTCGGCTGATAGGTAGTTGGTGCGTATGCGAGGATCAGCGAAAGGATCAGAGCTTGCAATACGGATCGACCCACGGCTTTCTGGATGGCATTGCCAGAACGAAGTGGTGAAACCCGAATAACGGTGCAAAGGTTTACC
>CALGEE010000548.1 GCA_937881525.1 uncultured Sphingomonadales bacterium
TGAGGTTCCCCCCGTTAAAGCGACCAATGCCATTGCTGCAGCCGACGCCAAGCTTCAGTCTAAAATTGATGCGCTCTGGAAGAAGTTTCCGGGTCGCGTTGGTATTGCCATCTATCCCCCACTTTCCAAAGACATTATCGGCAAGCGACAGACCGAACGCTTTCCGCAGCAAAGCGTTTCCAAAATGTGGGTTGCGCTGACGATCTTGGAACAAGAGGCTGCGGGCAAATTGTCGCTGGATAAGCGCATCCGAGTCAGCGGCGACGACGTTGTTGTCTTCAGCCAGCCTTTAAAGCGTTATCTCGACGGTCGGGACTCATTCGAAATGCCTATACGTGAACTGCTCGCGCACGCCATCAATGCCAGTGACAATTTGGCGAACAGCGTGTTGTTGCAATTAGCTGGTGGTCCAAAATCGATCAACAAGATGCTCGACCGGCGCAAGGTGACGTCCATTCGCTTCGGTCCGGGCGAAGTCCTGCTGCAAAGCGCAATCGCTGGCGTTGAGTGGAAACCACAATATCGACAAGGCAATGCATTCAAGGCGCAGCGATCGCGTATTCCGATGGAAAAGCGTGAGGCAGCATTGGCGGCCTATCTGGAAACGCCCCTTGATGGCGCCGCGCCCGGGACTATCGTTCTGGTACTAAAGCGCTTCAGTGAACGTGGCCCCAATGACCCCGGTGCAAAATTGCTAAAGCTAATGGAAGGCACATACACCGGCAAATCCCGACTGCGCTCAGGGCTCGCCCCGCGCTGGAGCCTCGCGCATAAAACGGGGACCGGACAAGTCCTTGGTTTGACGTCGACCGCGATTAACGATGTAGGCGTAATGAAGGCACCAGATGGTTGCCTTTATCCGGTAGCTGTCATGATCGCGCAGACACGTTCCGATATGCAGGTGACGAACGGTCTGATGCAAAATGTTGCCCGCGCAATCATCCACCACCACAACGAAATTCACCCGAAGACATAAACAACTTATATCATGCGGCGTCATTCCGTATCTCTAAAAAAGCAATAAAGTCAGTATTCTGGAATACAAAACTGCATTGACGGTGTCAGCCTCCCCCCAACTGGCAACACACATGTCACATGGCTCCGGCAGGCCCTGAAACCCGACCCGGCATTTGCATTAGCCTCAACGCATTATACGGCTTTGGATATACCTTGCAGGCCGATATGCACGCAATGAACCCCGCGCGCGAGCCACTTGCTATGTCTGCTTAGTTTAGGACCAATGACAAGGGTCACCCATGTCAGTTGGGTTAGAATTGCCGGATTTAGCTTTACTTAACCGCACTGATGCACGGCACTTGCGTCCCGCGACTGGGCCGCTAAATCACCGAGCATGAGCTTACTTGAAATCCTTGCCGTTCTGCTTGGCGTTGCCAATATCTTATTGATTACTAAGCGATCGGTGTGGAATTTCCCCGTCGCGATAATCATGGTGTCGCTGTATTTCGTTATCTTCCGCGATGCCAAGCTGTACAGCGATGCAGGGCTACAAATATTTTTTGCGGCTGTGAATCTGTACGGTTGGTGGAGCTGGACGCGGAACAAGGCAGACAGCGGAGACATCATTGTAAGGCGCATTTCTGCTATGAGCTATGGCTATTGGATATTGGGCTCTATTGCCACGATTTGGGCATGGGGCGCCGTAATGCATTCTGAAACCGATGCTACCTATCCATATTGGGACGCATCGGTCGCGATGCTCTCTATTGCCGGCCAGATATTGATGGCACGGCGCTTTGTAGAAAACTGGCATTTCTGGATCATCGTCAACCTGATTTCCATTCCGTTATATGCCACGAAGGAATTGTATCTGACCGCAGGCCTTTATGGGCTATTCCTTGTCCTGGCTGTTGCCGGACTGATAGCATGGCGCAAGGCGGAACAAAAATGAAGCGTATCTGCCTTCACGGCCCCGAAAGTACCGGCAAATCTATGTTGGGCACTCGGCTCGCGGCGGAACTCGGATGCGAAGTCGTACCCGAATATGGCCGTGCATATTGTGAGGCGCATGGCACCAACATTGGCAGACAAGAGCTGATCCACATCGCGCAAACGCAAGACGCCATGAACCGCGCCGCCGCCGCACGCGCAGGCGAACTGGGCGCCGGCTTTGTGCTATTTGACACAGACCCACTCATCACCGCTGTCTGGGCGGACATGATGTTCGGCGCAAAGCCGGGCTATCTGCGCGACGGCTATTTCGACAGCTTTAGAGGCTTTTCTGACCTTTATCTTTTGCTGGATATCGACCTCGCCTTCGTAGATGATGGCCTTCGCGTCTATGCGCAACCTGCTGAGCGACGGCAGTTTTTTGATTTGTGCACATTGGAACTCGTCAGAAATGATGTGCATTACGTCCGCATTCAGGGGCTCGGCGAAGCCCGCTTCTCGGCGGCAAAGGCCGCGATATTAGGGGCCGAATGAACCGAAATATGCTGCTTTCATATCCGCATGGAATGATGCGCCTGCAAAGCGATCTTCTAAACCACGCACACGCAAGCAAAACTGTAATAGTTGGATCGTAAAGGTGCAGATGGGCTAAATCGCTTTAGACTGCGCCAGAACCGGCGATATTTGCATCCGTTTCGGAGATAAATTAGCAATAAAGGTGTGCGAGGCCGGCACCAATTTGCGCATAGCTGCTGTGGCTGAAAATTACGCCATTGAGAACAGTGAAATTGGAAGCTTGCGCCCTAAGAGACCTTCTCCAACGCCTCACCCGCCGCAACCCAGCGAGCCTCGGCAGCTTCCTGCGCGGCGATAATTTTGCCACGCCGTTGCGACAGTTCGCCCATTGTCAGGTTCTTATACTCGTTTGCTGCCGACGCGGGGGCGAACATCGCACGGTCAATCGCGCTCAACACAACCTCAAGCTTGGCCAAGTCTGCCTCGGCATCACTCACATCGCGCTTAAGCTTGGCTTGTGCCTCCCGCGCAGCAGCCGCAGCTTTCTTGTCGTCCTTGCGATCGGCCTTGGATACCTTCTCCTTCGTTGGCCCCTTGCCCAAGATGAAGTCGGTATAATCCTCAATCGTGCCGGAAAATTCGGTCGCAGTGCCTCCATCTACGAGCACCAGCCGGTCCGCCGTCAGCTCAAGCATATGGCGGTCATGGCTGACCAGCACGACAGTGCCTTCATATTCATTCAGCGCCTGCACCAACGCCTCACGCGCATCGACATCCAAGTGGTTCGTTGGCTCATCTAGGATCAGCATATGCGGCGCATCACGGGTAATCAGCGCCAGCGCGAGCCGCGCACGTTCGCCGCCTGACAATTTGCCAACCTTTGTCGTCGCCTTCGCGCCCGAGAAGCCAAAGCGTCCCAATTGCGCGCGCACCGCGCCGGGGTTCGCACCCTTCATCTGATGGGTCATATGCTCAAGCGGCGTATCATCGCCATCAAGCTCCTCGACCTGATATTGCGTAAAATAACCGACGCGCATCTTGCCGGAGGAATTCATCTGCCCTTCCATCGGCGTCAGTTGCGCGGCGAGCAATCGCGCCAGCGTCGTCTTGCCGTTCCCGTTGCGGCCCAGCAAAGCGATCCGGTCATCAGGGTCAATCCGCAAGTTCAACCGCTCTAAAATCGGGTTACCTTCGGTATAGCCGACACTCGCCAGATCCAACGTGACTAATGGCGGTTTCAATTCATCTGGGCTTGGAAAGTCAAAGCTCAATGTCGGATCTTCGGCCATTGCGGCAATCGGCTGCATCCGCGCCAGTGCCTTGGCTCTGGACTGCGCCTGCTTGGCGGTGGAGGCACGCGCCGAGTTGCGCGCGACATAATCCTGCAGCTTGGCGCGTTGCGCATCCTGGCTTGCCTTGGCCGCCGCCAGCTGCGCTGCACGCTCGGCACGTTGGCGCTCGAACGAGTCATAGCCGCCGGAATACAGAGTCACCTGCCCACCCTCCAGATGCAGGATATGGTCAACGACGTTGTTTAACAGGTCGCGTTCATGGCTGATCACCACCATCATCGCAGGATAGCCCTTGAGGAAATTCTCGAGCCACAAGGTTGCTTCCAAATCCAAGTGGTTCGACGGTTCATCGAGCAACAGCAAATCCGGCTGCGAAAACAATAAGGACGCCAAAGCCACGCGCATTTTCCAACCACCGGAGAAGCTATCAAGCGGCCGCCCCTGCATATCTTCGTCAAAGCCAAGGCCAACAAGGATACGCGACGCGCGCGCAGGCGCGGTGTAAGCATCAATCGCGATCAGCCGTTCATGCACCTCGGCCATGCGGTCATGGTCAAGCCCCCCTTGCTCGCTTTCGATCATCAACGCCGCACGCTCGGTATCCGCCGCCAACACTGTGTCAAACGGCGTAGAATCACCCGCAGGCGCCTCTTGCGCGATATAACCGATGCGCGTGCCCTTTGGCATCTCAAGGCTGCCGTCATCAGCCTCCAGCGTGCCAATCATCACCTTCATCAATGTCGATTTACCCGCGCCATTGCGCCCAATCAGGCCGATGCGGCTATAAGGTGGCAAAGCCGCAGTGGCGCGGTCAAGGATAGTGCGTCCACCAAGGCGCACGGTGATACCGTTCAGGTTAAGCATGCGCGGCGCCTAGCAGAGCGAAACGCCTATGTCACCGCATACCGCACAGCAAATTCCGGCGCACGAAAACTGCCGCTGGCGACTATCTCACGCAGCATCTCACCCGCACGCCAAATGTCGGCATGGCGGAGCATCAATGGCGTCAGGCCAAAGCGCATGATGTCGGGATCGCGGAAATCGCCGATGACGCCGCGCGCGATAAGTGCTTGCACAATTTCGTACGCGTTCGGATGGCGGAAGGAGATGTGGCTGCCGCGTTGCTGTGGGTCCGAGGGTGTCACGCACACCATCCCCGCCGCCGTGCCTGCCGTGTGAAAAATATCCCACAAGGCCGCCGATTTCGTCTCGACCTGACTGATATCGATGTCAGCCCATAGCTTCAAACCGCTTTCCAACGCCACAAGGCTCAGCACGCATGGCGTGCCCGTCAACCACCGTTTCATCCCCGGCGCCGCTTCATAGCCATCGGCGAATTCGAACGGTGCGGCATGGCCCATCCAGCCCGAAAGCGGATTGTACAACCTCTCTTGCCAGCGCTTCGCAACATAGAGAAACGCAGGCGCACCGGGGCCGCCGTTGAGATATTTATAGCCGCAGCCCACCGCGAGATCCGCGCCGGCTGCATTCAACCCAACAGCGACCGCGCCCGCACTATGGCTCAAATCCCAACACACCAAAGCGCCAGCGTAATGCGCTGCCTTCGTCCACGCGGCCATGTCGAAACGTTCGGCTGTCTTATAATGCACATGCGTCAGCATCAGCAACGCCGTGTCATCGCCCAACGCTTCTGCCAGCGCGCCGCGCTCCACTACGCGCAACTCTGCTCCCGCGACCGCAGCAACTGCACCCTCGGCAATGTGCAGGTCCGTCGGGAAATTGCCAGCCTCACTAACGACGACATTGCGTTTCGGGTCCAGCCGCAGCGCAGCAACGATCAGCTTGTACAAATTCACTGACGTGGAATCCGCAGAGATCACTTCATCCGGGGCCGCGCCAATCAACGGCGCGATCATCGCGCCAACCCGCTGCGGCGCATCAATCCAACCCTCGTTCCAGCCACTGATCAACCGCTGCCCCCAAGCGTGGGTGATGGCTTCTGCCCCGGCAGCAATCGTTGCCAGCGGCAATTGCCCTAGCGAATTGCCATCAAGGTAAATTACCCCTGCCGGGCACATAAACTGTGCACGATTTGAAGCCAGAGGATCCTCCGCATCCAGTGCCTCTGCCTGCTCCAAAGTCATAACTTAAATACCCTCAGTAGCTCCGCGCGCTGCTTGCCCCAACTCACACTGTCGGGTGCAATTAGCTCGACATGGCCTTCGCCCGGCGTCGTCACCATCTTTGCGCCATAAGCCCTGCCAAAGGCGGACGGCGCGATGCGATCGCGATCGTTGTTAAACTGGATCTCCCGCCCGCGCGCCTTGGGCATCTCCGGCGGAGAGACGCGGGCAAAGGCATCGCCCGCCATCTTTGTCGCGGCATCTGCGCCACATGGATGCTCAGGCAGCTTCGTTTGCGCGCGCAAATCAGGTAAGCCACCTTGCGAAATTGCAACGTCCACCAGCAAAGGCGCGCGCGCGCAACGCGTCACCCTTGGCCAAAGCCGACCGCCGCGCCAGCCACAGCGACAAATGCCCGCCAGCCGAATGCCCGATCGTCACAACCGGCGTATCGGTGCGAAAGCCAAACTCCCCGCGCTTGGTCAGAAACAAATCCGCCGCTGCGCCCACGTCCATGTATGTTCCCGGATAGCCACCACCGCGGTCCACGCCACGATATTCGATATTCCAAACGCCCACGCCATGCGCGCGCAGGTCATCGGCAATCCAGTTCATAATATCGCGCTCTGCAATCGCGGTCTGCCAGCATCCACCATGGATCATCACAACTGCCGGATGCGGCCCGCTTCCGAATTTCGTCCGCGAAGGCTGCCACACATCAACCACTTGCAAGGCATCCTCGCCATAGCGGATAGTTGCATCCGGCGAAGGCTTTGGCCGCGACAACAAGTCCTTCCACACCATGATTGGTTTTGCCGCCAATGGCGCTATCGCCGCATTCTCCATCGCTGGTGCACAACCAGCTGCGCTGGATAAGAGCAAAAGCAAAAACCCCAATCGCGCGACAGCCAAATACTTACTCCTCGCCCATCCGCAGCGCCGCAATAAACGCTTCCTGCGGAATGCTCACATTCCCATATTCGCGCATCCGCGCCTTGCCCTTTTTCTGCTTTTCCAGCAGCTTTTTCTTGCGGCTGATGTCGCCGCCATAGCATTTGGCGGTCACGTCCTTGCGCATCGCGGCGATGGTTTCGCGGGCGATGACCTTGCCGCCGATGGCCGCTTGGATTGGGATTTTGAACAGATGGCGCGGGATGAGGTCTTTTAGGCGTTCGCACATGCCACGGCCGCGGGATTCTGCGGTGCCGCGGTGGACGATCATACTGAGCGCATCGACCGCGTCGCCATTGACCATGATGCTCATCTTCACAAGGTCGCCTTCGCGGTGGCCGATCTGGTGATAATCGAACGAGGCATAGCCCCGGCTAATGCTCTTGAGGCGGTCGTAAAAGTCGAACACAACCTCGTTCAACGGCAATTCATAGACGATCTGCGCCCGGCCACCGACATAAGTCAGCTGCTTTTGAATGCCGCGCCGGTCCTGACACAGTTTCAGGATGGAGCCGAGATATTCATCGGGGCAGTAAATCGTCGCCTCGATCCATGGCTCCTGAATTTCATCGATACGGTTGACGTCGGGCATGTCGGCGGGGTTGTGCAGCTCCATACTGCGCGCATCCTCGGTCTTGCTGCGGCTGAGCTCCAGCTTATAGACCACCGACGGCGCCGTAGTGATAAGGTCAAGGTCGAACTCGCGCGTCAGGCGTTCCTGAATGATCTCAAGGTGGAGCAGCCCAAGGAAGCCACAGCGGAAGCCAAAGCCCAAGGCGGCGCTGCTTTCGGTTTCGAAGCTGAACGATGCGTCGTTAAGGCGCAGCTTGCTGATGCTTTCGCGCAGTTTTTCAAAGTCGGCGGCGTCGGTTGGGAACAGGCCGCAGAACACGACGGGCTGCACTTCCTTAAACCCGGGCAAGGCTTCGGCGGCGGGGCGCTTGGCATCGGTGATCGTGTCGCCGACGCGGGTTTGGGCGACTTCCTTGATCTGCGCGGTGATGATGCCGACTTCGCCCGCCGCGATTTCGGTGAGGATCTCCAGCTTTGGCCGCATGCAGCCGACGCGGTCGACCAGATGCTTTGTGCCGGCGGCCATGAACTGAATTTCCTGGCCCTTTTTGATCGAGCCGTCGATCACGCGGATCAGGATGACCACGCCCAGATAGGGGTCATACCATGAATCGACGAGCATTGCCTTCAACGGCGCGTTGCGGTCCCCCTTTGGCGGGGGAATGCGGGTGACGACCGCCTCAAGCACTTCGGCAATGCCGATGCCCGATTTCGCGCTGGTCAGGACGGCGTTGTCGGCGGGCAAGCCAATGATTTCCTCAATCTCGGCCTTGACCTTGTCGACTTCGGCGGCGGGAAGGTCGATCTTGTTAATGACGGGCACGATTTCATGGTCATGCTCGATCGATTGGTACACGTTGGCGAGCGTCTGCGCCTCCACCCCTTGCGCGGCGTCGACGACAAGCAGCGCGCCTTCGCATGCGGCGAGGCTGCGCGATACTTCATAAGCAAAATCGACATGGCCGGGCGTGTCCATCAGGTTCAGCTGATAGGTGAGGCCGTCGTTCGCGGTGTAATCCAGCCGCACCGTCTGCGCCTTGATCGTTATGCCGCGTTCTTTCTCAATGTCCATATTATCAAGGACTTGGCTCGTCATTTCCCGCGCGGTGAGCCCGCCGGTTTGTTGGATCAACCGGTCGGCCAGCGTGGACTTCCCATGGTCAATGTGCGCGATAATGGAAAAATTACGGATGAGAGCAAGTTCAGTCATACCGCGCCCCTAGCAGGGCCGCCCCGCGCCTTCAAGCATGGCGGAAAGGCGGTAGGGGGTTATGTGAATTGAGGTGCGCGCGGGTGGGGTTTGTAAGAAAAAAGCCGGCTAAACGTTGCGCGACATCAATTTAAGTGAGGCCGTTCGTCGCGGATTTACGCGATAGGCCGCGTGGGACGGGCCTTGACCCCCGCTCTCCCACCCTCTATACGCCGTCCCAACGTCCCGCCCATCGGGAATAGTCTTGTCGTCGCGCAACTTGGCTAACGCATTGATGGTTATGGGTTTCACATACGCGAAACGGCTGCACGGCAGGGCCCGAATCTTCGGGCATTGCTATGCGGCCTTTTCTTGTCTGGTGGACAATCTTCCTGCGCTTGGCATTTCTAACTGAGGCAAAGCACCTTATGGCATCCCATCCCGCTCCTGCGACATTGTCGCGTCAAAAGCGTATCCGCAAAATCTTTGGTAACATCCACGAAGTTATCAACATGCCCAACCTCATCGAGGTCCAGCGTGAGAGCTATGAACAGTTCCTGCGTTCTGACCCGTCGATTGGCTATGTATCTGGTCTTGAAAAGACGCTGCGCAGCGTCTTTCCGGTTAGGGATTTTGCCGGCACCTCGGAACTCGACTTCGTGCATTACGAATTGGAAGATCCTAAATTTGACGTTGAAGAATGCCGTCAGCGCGGAATTACCTATGCGGCGCAGATGAAGGTTACGTTGCGCCTGATCGTGTTTGAGGTTGACCCCGACACCGAAGCGCGTTCGGTTCTCGATATCAAGGAGCAGGACGTCTACATGGGCGACATGCCGCTCATGACGCATAACGGCACCTTCTTCATCAACGGTACAGAGCGCGTTATCGTCTCGCAGATGCACCGTTCGCCGGGCGTATTGTTCGACCATGACCGCGGCAAAACGCACAGC
The DNA here is from genome assembly GCA_937881525.1 of uncultured Sphingomonadales bacterium. Classification (GTDB taxonomy): domain Bacteria; phylum Pseudomonadota; class Alphaproteobacteria; order Sphingomonadales; family Sphingomonadaceae; genus Sphingorhabdus_B. The sequence continues at coordinate 9,467 of CALGEE010000548.1, forward strand.
AGCGGCAAATATCTGTTTGCAGCGCGCGTCATTCCGTATCGCGGTTCGTGGCTCGACTTTGAATTCGACGCCAAGGACATCGTTAACGTCCGTATCGACCGTAAGCGCAAATTGCCGGTCACGACCTTGCTTTACTCGCTTGGCCTGAACGACGAAGAAATCCTCGGTCACTTCTATGACCGCGTAACATTTGCACGTGGCAAGGGTGGATGGAAAATTCCTTTCAATTCCGAGCAATGGCGCGCATCGAAGCCGATGTTCGACATTGTCGATGCCAAGACGGGTGAAGTCGTATTCCCAGCCGGTACAAAGATCACCCCGCGCGCTGCCAACAAGGCAGTCAAGGATGGCCTGACCGACTTGCTGATCCCGACCGAGGAAATCTTCGGCCGTTATTCGGCATTCGACCTTATCGATGAAAAGACTGGCCGCATTTATGTGGAAGCGGGCGATGAAATCACCGCCGAAAACCTTGAAACGGTGGACAGGGCAGGCATCGACAGCCTTGAACTGCTCGACATTGACCATGTCATCACGGGCGCATGGATGCGCAACACGTTGAAGGCCGACAAGGCTGAGAACCGTGACATGGGCCTTGATGCGATCTACCGCGTCATGCGTCCTGGCGAACCGCCAACGCGCGAAACCGCAGAAGCGTTGTTCGCTGGTCTGTTCTTTGACGCAGACCGCTACGACCTGAGCGCGGTTGGCCGCGTAAAGCTCAACATGCGTTTGAACTTGGATGTTGAAGACACACTCACCACGCTGCGCACGGAAGATATCCTCGCCGTGGTCAAGGAACTGGTGAACCTGAAAGACGGCAAGGGCGAAATCGACGATATCGATAACCTCGGCAACCGTCGTGTCCGTTCAGTCGGCGAATTGCTGGAGAACCAGTATCGCGTAGGCTTGCTGCGTATGGAGCGTGCGGTGAAGGAGCGGATGAGCTCGGTCGACGTATCGACCGTGATGCCAAACGACCTGATTAACGCCAAGCCAGCGGTTGCTGCTGTGCGCGAATTCTTTGGTTCGTCGCAATTGTCGCAGTTTATGGATCAGACCAACCCGCTTTCAGAAGTCACCCATAAGCGCCGTGTTTCGGCGCTTGGACCAGGTGGTCTGACCCGTGAGCGTGCAGGCTTTGAAGTCCGCGACGTTCACCCTACCCATTATGGCCGTATCTGCCCGATTGAAACGCCGGAAGGCCCGAACATTGGTCTGATCAACTCGCTGGCATCATTCAGCCGCGTGAACAAATATGGCTTTATCGAAACGCCATATCGCAAGGTCGTAGACAATAAGGTCACCGACGACGTGGTCTATCTCTCCGCAATGGAAGAGCAAAAGAACACCATCGCGCAGGCGAACGCCGAACTGAACGCCGATGGCAGCTTTGTCGAAGATCTGATTTCGTCGCGTGAAGCAGGTGAATTCCTGATGGCGCCGCGTGACCAGATTACTTTGATGGACGTCTCGCCAAAGCAGCTTGTTTCGGTCGCAGCATCGCTCATCCCGTTCCTCGAAAACGATGACGCAAACCGCGCATTGATGGGTTCCAACATGCAACGTCAGGCTGTGCCTCTGCTGCGTGCAGAAGCACCATTTGTCGGAACTGGCATGGAAGAAACCGTGGCACGTGACTCCGGCGCTGCCATTGGCGCACGCCGCACAGGTATTGTCGACCAAGTCGATGCAACCCGTATCGTCGTCCGCGTTACTGGCGATGTTGAACCCGGCAAGTCGGGCGTAGACATTTACACGTTGCAGAAATTCCAGCGCTCCAACCAGAATACCTGCATCAACCAGAAGCCTTTGGTGAAGGTCGGTGACGTAATCGAAGCTGGCGACATTATTGCTGACGGTCCTTCGACCGAACTGGGTGAACTCGCATTGGGCAAGAACAGTCTCGTCGCGTTTATGCCTTGGAACGGATATAACTACGAAGACTCGATCCTGATCTCCGAGCGTATCGTGAAAGACGATGTGTTCACATCGGTCCATATCGAAGAATTCGAAGTCATGGCCCGCGACACGAAGCTTGGACAAGAAGACATAACCCGCGATATTCCAAATGTGGGAGAAGACGCGCTTCGCAGCCTTGATGAAGCCGGCATTGTCTACATCGGCGCTGAAGTGCACCCAGGTGACATTTTGGTCGGCAAGATCACGCCAAAGGGCGAAAGCCCAATGACACCAGAAGAAAAGCTGCTGCGCGCCATCTTTGGTGAAAAGGCAAGCGATGTGCGTGACACGTCGCTGCGTCTATCGCCAGGCGTTGCGGGTACTGTGGTGCAAGTCCGCGTCTTTAACCGTCATGGTATCGATAAAGACGAACGTGCGATGGCCATCGAACGTGAAGAAATTGAGCGCCTTGCGAAGGACCGCGAGGACGAACGTTCGATTTTGAACCGTGCGACTTACAACCGCTTGAAAGACATGCTCATTGGTCAGACTGCAGCAGCAGCGCCAACGGGCATCAAAAAGGGCGACATCATCACTGAGGATAATCTCAGCGAAGTCGAACGTTACGAATGGTGGAAAATTGCCGTTGCCGACGACAAGGTGCAAGGCGACCTTGAAGCCGTCAAGGTTCAGTATGATGAAGCCGTTAAACTGATCGTCGAGAAGTTCGAAGATCGTCGTGAGAAGCTGGAGCGTGGCGATGAGCTTGCACCAGGCGTGCTCAAGATGGTCAAGGTTTTCGTCGCAGTGAAGCGTAAGCTGCAGCCAGGCGACAAAATGGCCGGACGTCACGGGAACAAGGGTGTTATCTCGCGGATCCTTCCGCAAGAAGACATGCCGTTCTTGGCCGATGGTACGCCAGTTGACATCGTGCTCAACCCATTGGGTGTGCCGTCACGTATGAATGTGGGGCAGATTTTCGAAACCCATCTTGGTTGGGCTGCGCGTAGTTTGGGTATGCAAATTGGTGATGCTCTTGAAGAGTGGCGCCATGCAAACCCGAACCCCCAAGCAGCTGCGCCTCCAGCAGTCGTGCGTGAACGTTTGGCAAAGGCCTATGGCGACAATTACGCAGACGAGATCAATGGTCGCAGCGATGCCGACATCATTGAGCTTGCTGGTAATGTCAGAACAGGTATTCCCATGGGCACACCCGTGTTCGACGGTGCGCGTGAAGCCGACGTGACGAAGATGCTCCAGCTTGCAGGGCTCGATGGCTCTGGCCAATCCGACCTGTTCGACGGACGCACCGGCGACATCTTCGACCGCAAGGTTACCGTGGGCATCATTTACATGCTTAAGCTGCATCACCTTGTTGATGACAAGATCCACGCCCGTTCGATCGGACCGTACAGCCTTGTTACACAACAACCACTGGGTGGTAAGGCGCAATTCGGCGGCCAGCGTTTCGGGGAAATGGAATGCTGGGCACTTCAAGCCTATGGCGCTGCTTATACCTTGCAGGAAATGCTGACGGTCAAATCCGATGATGTCATCGGTCGTACCAAAGTTTACGAAGCGATCGTCAAAGGTGATGACAGCTTCGAAGCAGGTATCCCCGAAAGCTTCAACGTTCTGGTTAAGGAAATGCGCTCGCTCGGCCTCAATGTTGAGCTGAAGGCACATGATTTGATCGAGGGTGACGAAGACTTTGCCGAGGCAGCTGAATAAAGCAGAGATGGGCGGATTTCGGTCCGCCCCCTGTCCCTGCCTTTAGGTTTTCATGGGCAATAGCCCACTGAGGAAATGAATATGAACGAACTATCGAAATTCAACAATCCCATCGCCAAGGTCGAAACCTTTGACCAGATCCAGATCGGGATTGCATCGCCGGAGAAAATCCGCAGCTGGTCTTTTGGCGAAATCAAAAAGCCGGAAACCATCAACTATCGTACGTTCAAGCCAGAGCGTGACGGCCTTTTCTGCGCGCGCATCTTTGGTCCGGTAAAGGATTATGAGTGCCTTTGCGGCAAGTATAAGCGCATGAAGTATAAGGGCGTCGTCTGCGAAAAGTGCGGCGTTGAAGTTACAGTTACCAAGGTACGCCGTGAGCGTATGGGCCATATCGAGCTTGCTGCGCCTGTTGCCCATATCTGGTTCTTGAAGTCGCTGCCATCGCGCATTGGCCTTTTGCTCGACATGCAGTTGAAGCAACTTGAGCGCGTATTATACTTCGAAAATTACATCGTAACTGAACCTGGTCTGACCGCACTTGAGAAGTTCCAGTTGCTGAGCGAAGATGAATTGCTCGATGCGCAGGACGAATATGGCGAAGACGCCTTTACCGCCAGCATTGGTGCGGAAGCCGTCAAGACCATGTTGATGGACCTCGACCTTGAGCAAGAGCGTACCGACCTGCTCGACGAGCTGGCCGTTACCAAGTCGGAACTTAAGCCGAAGAAGATCATCAAGCGTTTGAAGGTCGTCGAAAGCTTCATCGATTCCGGCAACAAGCCAGAGTGGATGATCTTGGACGTCATTCCCGTCATTCCGCCAGAATTGCGCCCACTGGTGCCGCTGGATGGTGGCCGTTTTGCAACGTCCGATCTCAACGATCTTTATCGCCGCGTCATCAACCGCAACAACCGTTTGAAGCGCCTTATCGAGCTGCGCGCTCCAGACATCATTGTTCGCAACGAAAAGCGTATGCTGCAGGAAGCTGTTGACGCGTTGTTCGACAATGGCCGTCGCGGCCGTACGATCACGGGCGCCAACAAGCGTCCGCTAAAGTCGTTGTCCGACATGCTCAAGGGCAAGCAAGGCCGCTTCCGCCAAAACCTTTTGGGCAAGCGCGTCGATTATTCGGGCCGTTCGGTCATCGTGACCGGTCCCGAACTGAAATTGCATCAGTGCGGCCTGCCAAAGAAAATGGCGCTCGAACTGTTCAAGCCATTCATCTACTCGCGTTTGGATGCAAAGGGTCTTTCGATGACTCTGAAGCAAGCCAAGAAGTGGGTTGAAAAGGAGCGCAAGGAAGTTTGGGACATCCTCGACGAGGTTATCCGCGAGCATCCTGTGTTGCTGAACCGCGCACCTACGCTGCACCGTTTGGGCATTCAGGCGTTCGAACCTGTCCTGATTGAAGGCAAGGCGATCCAGCTTCACCCATTGGTCTGCTCGGCATTTAACGCCGACTTCGATGGTGACCAGATGGCCGTCCACGTTCCATTGAGCCTTGAAGCACAGCTTGAAGCACGCGTATTGATGATGTCGACCAACAACATCCTATCGCCCGCCAATGGTAAGCCAATCATCGTTCCTTCCCAGGATATGGTCTTGGGTCTGTATTATCTCTCAATGGATCGCCGCGGCGAACCAGGCGAAGGCATGATGCTGTCCGATATGGCCGAAGTGCATCAGGCAATTGAAGTGGGTGCGGTAACGCTTCACTCCAAGATCATCGCCCGCGTGCCACAGACGGGTGAAGACGGCGTTGAGCGCATGGTGCGCTTCGACACCACACCTGGCCGTATGTTGCTTGCAGAAACGCTGCCAAAGAGTCACCGCGTACCATTCGAAACCGTCAACCGCCTTCTCACGAAGAAGGAAATTGGCGACGTTATCGATCAGGTCTACCGTCACACGGGTCAGAAGGACACGGTTCTCTTCGCAGATGCGATCATGTCGCTTGGCTTCAAATATGCGTTCAAGGCCGGTATTTCGTTCGGCAAGGACGACATGATCATTCCGGAAGAAAAAACCGAAATGGTTGCCGAAACCAAGGCGATTGTTGCCGATTTTGAGCAGCAATATCAGGACGGCCTGATCACGCAGCAGGAAAAGTATAACAAGGTGATCGACGCCTGGTCCACATGCGGTGACAAGGTCGCCAACGCCATGATGGACAAGCTGAAGGCTTCGCCAATGGACGAACATGGCCGCGAATTGCCGGTCAACTCGGTCTATATGATGAGCCACTCCGGTGCCCGTGGTTCGCCCGCGCAGATGAAGCAGCTTGCCGGTATGCGTGGGTTGATGGCCAAGCCTTCGGGCGAGATCATCGAAACACCGATCATTTCGAACTTTAAGGAAGGTCTGACCGTTCTCGAGTATTTCAACTCGACCCACGGTGCGCGTAAGGGTCTGGCCGATACCGCACTGAAGACAGCAAACTCAGGTTATCTGACGCGTCGTCTGGTGGACGTATCGCAGGATTGTACCATCGTTGAAGTCGATTGCGGCACAGAGCGTGCCTTGGAAATGCGTTCGATCGTGCAGGGTGGTTCAACGATCGCCTCGCTTGGTGAACGTGTTCTTGGTCGTACCACAGCAGAAAACATCATGGGCCTTGATGGTAAGGTATTGATCCCATCGGGAACCTTGCTCGACGAGCGGATGGTTATTGCTATGGAAGAAACCGGCATTCAGGCGCTGAAGATCCGCTCGCCATTGGTGTGCGAATCTAAGGTCGGCGTTTGCGGTACCTGCTATGGTCGCGATCTTGCACGCGGTACGCCAGTGAACATCGGTGAAGCTGTCGGCGTTATCGCTGCCCAGTCCATCGGTGAGCCTGGCACGCAGCTGACCATGCGTACCTTCCACATTGGTGGTGCGGCGCAGTTGAACGAACAGTCAAACCTTGATGCGACCGCATCAGGTAAGGTCATGTATCGCGATCTGCCAAGCATCGTCGACAAGCGCAAGAAGCGTTTGGCGATGGCACGTAATGGTGAACTGATCATCGTCGACAAGGACGGCCGTGAAATGGAAATCCACCGTCTGCCATATGGCGCGACGCTGGCATTCCCGGATGGCGCCGAAGTCAGCGTGGGTGATCGTTTGGCCGAATGGGATCCATTCACCATGCCGATCATCACCGAAAAGTCGGGTGTTGTTAAATATCAGGACCTGATTGACGGCAAGACACTGACGGAACAGACCGACGAAGCAACGGGTATCGCCCAGCGCGTCGTTATCGAAGATCGTGCAGGCAGCCGCACCAAGAAGGAAGACCTTCGTCCCCGCATTACATTGCTGGATGACGATAGCGGCGAATCTGCCCGTTATCTTCTGGGCGTTGGAACGATGTTGTCGGTCGAAGACGGTGCAACGGTTCAGGCAGGCGACGTTCTCGCACGTGTGACCCGTGAATCTGCTAAGACCCGTGACATCACCGGTGGTCTGCCGCGCGTCGCCGAATTGTTCGAAGCACGTATTCCAAAGGACAATGCAATCATCGCCAAGATTTCGGGCCGCGTTGAATTCGTCCGGGATTATAAGGCGAAGCGCAAGATCGCGATTGTACCGGAAGAAGGCGATCGGATTGAGTATCTAATTCAGAAGTCCAAGGTACTCGACGTTCAGGAAGGCGATTTCGTTCGTAAGGGCGATAACCTGATTGCTGGTTCACCGAACCCGCATGACATTCTTGAAGTCATGGGCATTGAAGCGCTGGCTGAATATCTCGTTGCGGAAATTCAGGAAGTTTATCGTCTGCAGGGCGTGAAGATCAACGACAAGCACATCGAAACGATCGTTCGTCAGATGCTGCAAAAGGTTGAGATCACCTTCGGTGGCGACACAACCCTGCTTCCAGGTGAACAGGTTGACCGCGAAGAAATGGACGCCATCAATGCGAAGCTGGGCAAGGGCCAGGCGCATGCAACCGGCAATCCTGTTCTGCTCGGTATCACCAAGGCATCTTTGCAGACGCGTTCGTTCATCTCGGCGGCTTCCTTCCAGGAAACCACACGCGTCCTCACTCAGGCCGCTGTAGAAGGTAAGAAGGACATTTTGACCGGGTTGAAGGAAAACGTCATCGTTGGCCGCCTCATCCCTGCGGGTACTGGCTCGGCCATGAACCGCATGCGGATTGCAGCAACCAGCCGAGACGTTGCACTCCGTGCCAGCTACAAGAAGCTTCAGGAAAGCCTGATAGCGCGAGAGACAGCGGTTGAAGAGCATGCTGCCGAACTGGCACAGGGTCCTGAAGCCGCCATTGGTGACGATGTGTTGGCAAAGGTCATCGCAGATGACCTGACCACTGAAAATGCAGCGATCGATGACGTGGTCGAAAGCGGCGAAGAAGAATAATCACCGCTTCACTCAAGTTAAAGCAAAGCCCGCTGGAAGCGATTCCGGCGGGCTTTTGCTGTATTAGGTGCATAAATCACTAGCCGAATCTTCCCGCGCGGAATATACGGCGACAGACGCTAATTGAGGACGGGTCAGATGTTTGAGGCAGTACGGGCTTGGGTGAAGCGGCATCGCGTTTGGTCGGCCATCATTGCGCTGATTTTTCTGCTCGTTCTATACCGCGCCCTTCGCCCTACCCCGCATGACTATGAATATGTCAGCGAGGCTGTCACGCGCGGCGAAGTGCTGCGCAAGGTGTCCGCCAGCGGCAAGGTCCGCGCGCTAAATACGATCAAGGTCGGTACCGAAGTCTCGGGTCAGGTCACCAAGGTATATGTAGATTTCAATTCGCCCGTGAAAGCAGGGCAGATCCTTGCTGAGATTGACTCGACTCGTGTGCGCGCTCGCGTGCAGCAGTCCGAAGCCCAAGTTGCACTTGCCCGTGCGGGCTTGCAGCAAACAGTGGCCAATGTCGCGCGATCACAATCAGAACTTGAAATTCAGCAGCGTGATTTTGCGCGGCAAAAGGCCTTGGCGGATCGCGGCTTTGTTTCAAAGGCCGGCCTCGATCTGGCGCAGAGCAAACTCAATAGCGCGCGCAACGCGCTTCAGGTGGCACTGGCGCAAACGCAGAGCGGCAATGCCCAAATCCGCCAGGGTACAGCAGAGCTTTCATCCGCACAGCTTGATCTGAACCGCACCGTTATCATTGCGCCCGCAAGCGGCGTCATCATCAACAAGCTGGTTGAACCAGGCACTACTGTTGCGGCCAGTTTCCAGACACCCAATCTGTTCGAAATCGCCGCAGACACAAACAAGATGCAGGTCGAAGCATCCGTCGACGAGGCCGACATTGGCCAGATTGTCGAAGGGCAAAATGTGACCTTCACGGTCGACAGCTACCCCGATGATGTGTTTCGCGCAAAAGTGCGGCAGGTCCGCAAAGCATCAGTCGAAACACAAAATGTCGTCAGCTATCTGGTTATTATCGACGTCAATAACGCCGATGGCAAATTGCTACCGGGAATGACCGCAAATGTGGAAATCATCACCGGCGCCAAGGCAAATGTGCTGCGCGTGCCAACAAACGCGCTTCGCTTCCGCCCCAAATTGGCGGACCGGGGCGCACCTAAAAAGGACATGCCGGCTGCGCCCGGTAAAAAGGAAACCCCGGCGCCAATGCTCTATCTGGCAGGATCTGACCCGTATAGACCCACACAGAAACAGGTTCAGCTTGGCCTGCAAGGTGACGACTATACCGAAGTGACTTCGGGTATCAAAGCAGGGGACAAGATACTCGTCCGGACAAAATCTCTGAAACCGAAGACCCAAACCGAAGATAATGCGGACGAAAATGACAGCGCCGCTTCTTGAAACGCATGATCTGGTAAAGGATTATGTGATCGGCGGCGAGGTACTGCACGCCGTCAACAGTGTTTCCTTGACCATAAAACGTGGTGAGTTTGTTGCCATCATGGGCGCCAGCGGGTCGGGCAAATCAACTTTCATGAATATGATCGGCTGCCTCGATGTGCCAACATCCGGCACATTGTTGCTCGACGGCATCGACACCAAAACGCTTGATAGCGATGCGCTTGCAGAAATCCGCAACCGCAAAATCGGCTTTGTGTTTCAGCAGTTCAACCTGCTCGCCCGAACCAGCGCGCTGGACAATGTCGCGGTGCCGCTGATTTATGCTGGCCTTGGCTACAGCGAGCGTCGCGCGCGCGCAAAGGCGAAGCTAGAAGCGATGGGACTTGGCAACCGCCTACAGAACACGCCAGCCAAGCTTTCGGGTGGACAGCAACAGCGCGTCGCAATCGCTCGTGCCCTGGTTACCAATCCGCTCATGCTGCTGGCCGACGAACCGACGGGCGCTCTCGATACGCAGACATCGCTGGATATCATGGGTATTTTTCAGAAACTGAACGACGAAGGCATCACCCTCATCGTTGTCACGCACGAGCCCGACATCGCCGAATATGCCGCCCGGCGAATTGTCTTTCGCGACGGACAAGTCATTGAAGATGCCGCCGTCAAATCGCGCCGGCGGGTGGTTGCCGGATGACTAACCTTTTTAACGCAATCGCGGGCTGGGGCGTGAATATCGCGATTGCGATGACCGCGCTGCGCACCAATTTGATGCGCTCGATACTGACCACGCTGGGCGTGATGATCGGGGTTTTCTCGGTGATATTGGCGGTGGCTGTGGGCAATGGCGCGCAGGTCTCAGTGACGCAGCAGATTGCTACGCTGGGGTCCAACATGGCAATCGTCGTGCCGCAACCCGACAGCGGCAGCGGTCCGCCGCGTTCGACGGATCGTGGCCGACTGACCGAGCGCGATGGGCAAGCTATCTTGCGTCAGGTATCCGGTGTCAGCGCAGTGGCCCCACAGATCCGGAGCAGCGTCCAACTGGTCACACCTGGCCGTAGCGCAACAACCCAAGCGACCGGCGCGACCCCCGAATATGGCGTCGTGTCCAACATCACCGCATCGGAAGGCCGCTTTATTACCGAGGGCGATGTTGGTGCCGCGGCACGTGTGGTGGTGATCGGACAGACAGTGGCAGACAAGCTATTTGCCGACGCAAATCCCGTCGGTGAAACTGTACGGATCAACCGCGTACCATTCAAGGTTATCGGTCTGCTGGAAAGCAAGGGAAGTAATCTGGGCAACGACAATGACGACCAGATTGTTGTTCCAATAACGACGCTGCGTCAGAGGCTGTTGACCACTGCAACGCAAGGACCCGACGATGTAACATTTCTGTTTGTCGGCTTCATCGACGAGGAATCGCTTCTCTTAGGCCAGCAGGAAATCAAGCGCATGTTGCGCGATCGCTACCGTGTGCCAAAAGGCAGGATTAGCCCGTTCACCGTGCGCACAACCACTGAGATTGCCGAGACGACTGGCCAAGTGACCCAGATATTCCAAGCCGTCTTGGTCGCGATTGCCTCAATCTCGCTGTTGGTAGGCGGCATCGGTATCATGAACATCATGCTGGTTAGCGTGACCGAGCGCACGCGCGAAATCGGGCTCCGTATGGCGTTGGGCGCAAAACGCAGCGACATTAGAAACCAGTTCTTGGTCGAAGCTGCCGTTCTCTGTGTGATTGGCGGCGCCATCGGCCTGACATTGGCGCTTGTCGCCGCGGCCATTTTTCAGAAAGTCGCCGATTTTCCGGCCCCAGTCGGATTGGACACAGCATTATTGTCGGTCGCGTTTTCAGCAATCATCGGAATATTGTTCGGTGGTTACCCGGCTGTTCGGGCATCCCGCCTCTCTCCGATAGAAGCCTTACGCAGCGAATAGTTAGAATTTCTCCGATAACGACAGTTGAAGAAGCGGGTCGAGGCTGCGTTCACTGTTTACGATCTGTGGCAAAGCCGAAACAGGTACCGTTGCCGCCCGCAGCACGCACTATTTAACCGATGGACAGCCTCAGTAGGAGCGATCTCTCTTATCAGCGATCTGTTCACTGATGTCGGCAGCCTTTTTGCAGGCGTCCTTATCGCCATCGGCGCAGCGTTCGCGGGCTTTATCGCGCTGTCGGCTAAGCTTGCCAATATTTTCCTCACGTTTACGCAATTCGCGCCCGCGCTTTTCATCGGACTCAGACTGGCTGGTCGTCAGGACATCGGCGACTTTTGAAACTACCCTTACCGGCTTGGTCATCACATCGCCTACGACTGAAGCCACACATCCCTGCAACACAAACATTGGAACCGCAGCCAAAACCAAACGCATATTACGCACCAAGATACATCCTCCCTATGTCCATCTATTTCAGCAAATTCAGTGCGATCGCGCGGACCTGCTCCGCCATATCTGGACGCTGGAGCGCCAGCGCTAAATTCGCCTCTATGTAGCCGACCTTTGATCCACAATCATAACGTTTTCCGTCAAAGGTGACTGCATTAAACGGCTGCCGCCCGATCATTTGCGCCATGGCGTCGGTAAGTTGGATCTCACCCCCGGCGCCTTTTTCCTGTCCTTCGAGGATCTGCATGACCTCTGGCTGCAGAATGTAACGGCCTGACACGATAAGGTTTGACGGCGCGTCTTCGACATTGGGCTTTTCAACAAGGCCAAGGACTTCCGTCACCGCGCCATTGGTTGCGCCTGGAGCGATGACACCATAGCTCGACACATCTTTATGGGGTACTTCAAGTACGCTGATGATGTTGCCGCCAATGTGTTGATAGGCATCAACCATTTGCTTCATGCAGCCGGGCGATCCGTGCATGAATTCGTCGGGAAGAAAAATGGCGAAAGGCTCATCACCGATGATATCGCGCGCGCACCAAATGGCATGACCGAGGCCTAATGGCTCCTGCTGCCGGACATAAACGCAGTTGCCGGGCGTAAGGCGTGTATTCGCCAAAACCGAGACATCCTTGCCGCGTGATGTCATGGTGTGCTCAAGTTCGAAGGCAATGTCGAAATGGTCTTCGATTACGCTCTTGCCGCGCCCAGTAACGAAGATCATTTGTTCAATCCCCGCCTCACGCGCTTCGTCGACCGCATATTGGATCAACGGACTATCGACGATCGGCAGCATCTCTTTGGGAATGGCTTTTGTTGCCGGCAGGAAACGCGTTCCTAATCCAGCGACAGGGAAAATAGCTTTACGAACAGGTTTGTGCATCATCTTATCTGCATAACGCAGGAAACCGTATTGTCTACGCAGAGTTGGCGAGCCGTTGGGCAAAACCTTTTTTCAGCTTTGCCAATTTGGGTGGAATGACGGCGAGGCAATAGGAGTTGCGCTGGCCCTCGCCATCCCAATATTCCTGATGATAATCCTCTGCTGGATACCATCTGGCTGGACCTTCGATGGTTGTGACAATTGGCGCTGGCCAGTCGCCCGCAGCCTTTAAAATGCCAGCTTCGGCCATTTCGCGCTGTTCGTCCGACAATAAGAAGATGGCGGACCGATATTGGGTGCCGATGTCATTGCCCTGCCGATTGAGTTGCGTCGGATCATGGGTGGCAAAGAATATTTCGAGCAAGTCGGCGTAGGTGATGACTTCTGCATCGAAAGCAATGCGTATTGCCTCTGCGTGCCCTGTAGTACCGCCGCATACCTCTTTGTAAGTTGGATCGACTGTGTGCCCGCCAATATAGCCACTTACGACGCTGCGTGCGCCGGTTAGCTGGCCAAACACGGCTTCGGTGCACCAGAAACAACCTCCGGCGAAAATGGCTTCTTCTTGAGGCATAAGCTTATCCTTGAACTTGGGCGGAACCTGCGGCCTTCGCCGCATCCCCGCGCACCACCAGCAAATACATAGCTGGTGTGACAATACGTGATAGCAAAGTTGAGGAAATCAACCCCCCGATCAATACGATTGCCAGCGGTCCGTAGAGACTGCCGCCAAACAAAGCGAGCGGCATGAGGCCACCAATTGCCGTGACTGAGGTCAACAGCACAGGCAGGAACCGCACTTCGCCCGCTTTTTCAATGGCATCGCGCAAGGTGTAGCCGCGCTGCCGCAATTGGCTCGTGAAATCGACCAAAAGGATCGAATTCTTTATCTCGATGCCGATCAGCGCGACAAAGCCGATAACGGCAAGAAACGACAGATTGTTTCCAGTCGCCCAAAGCGCAACAAGACCGCCAAAGGTACCCAGAGGGATGACGCCAGCGACAACCAAAGCCTCTTTAAACCGACCAAATTCGGCGACAAGAATGGCAAAAATGCTAAACAAGGCTACCACAACGACAGGGCCGAAGCCGGCAAAGGTGTCGTTGATTTTTTCGGCTTCTCCGCCGACTGCTATTGAATAGCCTGGCTTGAGCGGAATGCTTTCCATCCGCTTTTGTGCATCAAGATTGACCTTTGACACTACAGCGCCATCCAAAATTTGGGCACTGACGCTGACGTTGCGCCGCAGGTTATTCCGGTAAATGGCGGAAGGAGTCGATTCCAGCGTTGGATTGGAAATCTCGGCCAACTGGATCGCTTGTCCGCTTCGGTTCGTGACGTAAATGGATTCGAGGGCAGAAACTGGTTGGGTCTCTGCCAGCGGCAAGCGCACGACGACGGGATAGCTATCGCCTTCGGTATCCCGATACGTACCCGCACGCTCCCCACTTAGCGCAAGCCGGATTGCGCGGCGCGCCGCGCCAGCGGGGACATCCAGCAATGCAGCTTTTGCTTCGTCCACCCGCACATCAAGATCAACCTTGTCGAACGCAACCGGATTATTCACGTCTCTGGTGCCGGGGCTTTCGCGCAGCACCTGCTCCATTTTGGCCGCAAGGCGCTTCAGCTCCGCCTGATCAGGACCATAAGCGCGGAATTCCACTGGTGCGTTTATCGGAGCGCCGTTCTGGAAAAGCACCAATTTGATCCGCGCACCGGATATCTCGTCAAGTTGCTTACGCAACCGCTTTATCATAGCGCGTGACTTGGAACCTTCCCAATTGTCCATGATCGCGAGAACCTCACCATGAGTAGGGTTTTCGCCGCGTTGAAAAACATTGTAGAAAACGGGCGGATTATATGCGCCAACATTTTCCGCCCGCACTTTGATGGCGGGTTCGGTTTTCAATACCGCAGAAACCTGGGCAACGATGCGCCCGGTTTCGGCGATGCTCGCGCCTTGCTCGGCCTCCACAGTCACACGAAAATAGGGCGTGTCGGCGTTTGGAAACAGGCTAAAGCCAAGCAGCGGGACAAGAAAGAAGGCTGCGCAGGTGCCCGCTAACGCGCCCCATACGGAGCGGCGGGGCCGGTCCAGCGCCCAATGCAGCATCGGGTGATAGAAACGGTCAATCTTCTGCATCAGCCATTGCAAGGCGGCGCTGCCATCCTCGGACGCATCGTCTTTCAATATGCGGCTGGCAAGAAACGGAACAATGGTCAGCGACACAATCATCGATGCTGTAATCGTCGCCACAATGGTTCCGATGAAGCTTTGGGTGAATTTTCCGGCGCCTTCGGGCAGAAAGAAAAGGGGCAAAAAGGCAAAGACCAAAACGCCTGTCGACCCCAAAACTGCCATCGTAATCTCTTTGGTGCCGTCAATCGCCGCTTCGCTGCGGCTTTTTCCCATGCGCAAATGCCGCGCAATGTTTTCGACGACGACAATCGAGTCATCGACCAGCAAGCCCAATGTCAAAATGAAGCCCGCGACTACCAACTGGCTCAGGTTAAAACCATAAGCTGATATCGCGAGCAGACCCGAAGCAATCGAGAGCGGGATTGAAATCATCACGATCACTGACGCCCGCCAGCCCAAAGGCAGAAGTGTTATCAACACGAGGAACAATGCGATCCCAAAATCGCGGGCAAGCTCGTTAAGGCGCTTCCTGATATCCTTGCTCTGGTCGAATTGGATAACGGCCTTGATGTCCGCTGGAAGCTTTTTTTGTTGCTTGGCGAGCTCTTCAACCAACCGATTACGCAGCTTGGTCGCGTCCGTGCCCTGTTTCTGATTGGCTGTGATAAAAACGGCCCGTTTGCCATTATGGCTAACTTTCACGCGCTGTTCGGCTGCACTGATTTTCACGTCAGCCACATCGCCGACGCGGATTATAGATCCATCATTCGAGCGAATTGGAAGGTTGCGGATGGTATCTACGTTGCGAAAGGCGCCGCCTGTCTCCACATTGAAGCGTCTTGCTCCGCTGGTGACGGCGCCGGCCGGAACGTCAGCACCGCCTGCGCGAATGGCGTCGACCACAACACTTGCTGGCAAGCGTAACTCTGCCAGCCGACCGGAATTAATCGATACGCTGATTTCCGGTTGCGGAAGTCCGAAGACATCCGCCTCGCGCACCTCCTTATCGCGCCCCAATGCTTCGCTAATATCGCGCGCATATTTTTCCATCCGGTACCAACTTGCCGTGTCGCTTAACAAGGCAATCTGAAGGATGGAGGCGTTGGTTGTCCGCACTTTTTCGAATTGTAGTCGTTGCAGGTCCGCTGGAAGCTGACTGCGGATCGCGGTGACTTCACGCACGGTGTCATTGAAATATTGGTCTGGGTCCCCTGACCAGTCAAACTCCACACGAATGAGGGCACTTCCATCGCTGCTGGTGGACGCAGCTTGCTGAACATCTTCCAGACCTTGAACCAGCTCTTCGATAGGCTTGGTAATGGTTTGCTCGATTTCCGCTGCATCTGCGCCTGGTTGTGACACCAGAATCGAGACTATCGGCATGGAAAAATGCGGATCCACTGCACGCGGCACTTGTTGGAACGCAGAAAAACCCATCGCACACAGCAGCGTGAACAAGACGAGCGTTAGCTGCCACCTACGAATTGCAACCTCTGCGATATGCATGCTCTAGCGCTTCCTGTTGAGGACGCGGACCGTCGACCCTGTGCGTAATTTTTCTAGGCCAGACGTCACAATGCGGTCACCAACCCTTAACCCGCCAGACACGAGCACATAATTATCGGTCACCCGTTCAATCGTCACGTTACGCGTTTCAACGCGGTTTTTGGGCCCCACCACGTAAACAAGACCTTCGCCGGTACGGACGCCGAACAAAGCACTCGCGGAAATTTGCACTTGGTCGCCAATATCCGATGCAGGAAGCTTGATGGCAGCTGTCCCAATTTGCCCAGACCGCAATACTGGCCGGTTGGGCAGACTAAACTGCACGGTAAATGCGCCTGTGGCCATATTGGCGCGCCCATCTATTTCGGTAATCGTCGCGGTCAACGGCCCCTCGCCCGCCGATTCAATCGAGATATCCGCCGCCATGCCCACGCGCAATTTCGATGCATCGCGGTCTACGATGGGTACGCGAAACACGAAACCCTCATCTGCCGCGCCCAGCATAAGCACCGGCGTTCCCGTAGCGATGATTTGGCCCGCCTGCACATTGCGCATGAGCACAACGCCGCTTGAGGGTGCATAGAGCTGCGCGGTATTACGCGCAAAGCCAGCTTGCTGGACGCGGGCCTCTGCGCCCTTCACGGCTGCTTCTGCGGATTCAAACCGGGCTTTTGTCACCCAACCATCGGCATATAGCGCGCGGACACGATCAAACTCTGCGCGTACACGGTCGCGTTCGGCAGTTGCGACGCTCATATCCGCGCCAACATTGGTTGTATCAAGCGCAGCCAGCAATGCGCCGCGCTTTACAAAATCGCCCTCTTCGAAACGAACGAGCGCGACTTTCCCAGCCGTTGTGAACCCCAAAGGCGTCTCGCGACGGTAACGCACGGTGCCGACAGCGTTGATTTCACGCACAAGGCTTTGTTTCTCAACCGTGAAGACTTGGACGGGGTGAACGGGTTGCGCGGCGATTTTGCTGTTGCTGCTATTGTCTCCGCAACTCGCAAGCGGGATGACCAGCAACAATCCGGCGAACATTTTTGAAGATACTGGCAAACGGCCCTCCCAAGCTCTGCTACAACACCGCGATACGGGAAATTTATTCAGGATGAAATAGCGTTTTGATATGAAACCTATTTCGTTACATTGACACCCGTCAGCACCCCCTCCTCACCGGACTGCAGCCCTCGCAAGCCTGTCATTTATTGCGATGCCGATGCCTTCATGCGGAATGGGTGCAACTGCGATAGCGACAGCGGCGCTCGCATCAGCGGTGTGCAGCGCCTCAAACAAATGCGCTGCGGCCTGCGCGAGATCACCTGTTGCAGACAGGTTATCGTCGCCTGCAATCGCGCCGAAGCCAATGAGATACACATCGGGTTCCGATGCCATGACGTTTAGCCGAACAGGCTTAGACGGCGCATAATGGCTGGCCATTTGGCCAGGCGCCTCAATAAACCCATTGATGGCGGCGAGTGGCGCATAACCCAGCACATTTTCGATGTCTTCCGAAGTCACCGGACCCGGCCTCAAAATCTGCCAACCATTATCGCGCACGGCAACAATGGTCGACTCCAATCCCGCCGAGCAAGAACCCCCGTCTAAAATCATCGGCACAGCTCCTCCAAGCCCCTTCAGGACGTGATCGGCGCGGGTCGGGCTGATTGACCCACTTGGGTTTGCAGAGGGCGCAGCGAGGCTTAAACCGCTTTTTAAGAGCAACGCCTGCATGACGGAATGTGCTGGGCACCGGATGGCGATAGTGGGCAGTCCTGCGGTCACAGCGCGCGCGATGGGTGCATCGGGTTGCAAAGGCAGCACCAGCGTCAATGGGCCGGGCCAGAACGCCTCCGCCAGTGCCTGCGCAGTAGCATTAAACACACCAAGCTTTTCTGCGGCTTTCTGGTCGCGTACATGCACAATCAGCGGGTTGAAATCTGGACGGCTCTTTGCTGCATAGATACGAGCCACAGCCTCGGCATTTTGGGCATCGGCGGCGAGGCCATATACGGTCTCAGTAGGAATCGCGACGATCTGTCCAGCCATCAAAAGCTGCGTTGCAGCCGTAATTGCAGCGTCATCGGCTGGCACAACCCAGCCATTCCCCAAGGTATTTGAGCCAAACATCATAAGCGGCTATAGGCGGGTGCAGACCAGCTTTAACAGGATTTTTTACCAGCCATGACGTTTTCAGCACCCGTCGCAGAACAAAACTTCGTTCTTAAGCATATCGTCGGTATCGATGCATTGGCGCAGCATGCGCGTTTTGCCGATGCGACGCCCGATATGGTACAAGCTATCGTCGATGGCATTGGCGCATTTGCAGAAGGCGAATTTGCGCCGTTAAACCGCATTGGCGACACCGTCGGGGCACGTTTGATTGACGGCAAAGTCGTCATGCCTGACGGATTTGTCGCGGCGTATAAATCCTATGTGGCAAATGGCTGGGGCTCGATTAACGCGCCTGCGGAATTTGGCGGACAAGGCCTGCCATTTTCAATGGCTACCGTCGCATTGGATTCGCTGGGCGCGGCCAACATGGCGTTTGCCTTATGCCCAATTCTGTCGGTTGGCGCGATTGAGGCAATCAACCACCATGGGACGGACCGGCAGAAAGCACTATTTCTGCCAAAGCTCTCCACCGGCGCATATTCCGGCACGATGAACCTGACCGAACCGCAAGCAGGTTCCGACGTTGGCGCGCTAAAATCGACCGCAACGCCGCGTGGTGATGGTACCTATCACATCAAAGGCACGAAGATTTACATCAGCTTTGGTGACCATGACATGGCCGAAAACATCGTCCATTTGGTGCTGGCCCGCACGCCCGATGGCCCCGCAGGGACGAAGGGCATTTCGCTGTTTCTGGTACCCAAATATCGGGTCGATGCTGAGGGCAATATCGGCGCGCAGAATGATATCAAAGTGGTATCCATCGAACATAAGATGGGCATTAATGCGTCGCCTACCTGCGTCTTGGCCTTTGGCGAAGAGGGCGAATGTATCGGCGAACTGATCGGTCCAGAATTCGGCGGAATGCGCGCCATGTTCACGATGATGAACAACGCGCGGCTCAATGTCGGACTTCAAGGGGTGCAGGTTGCCGAAGCCGCGACGCAAAAGGCGATCTGGTTCGCCCGTGAACGCGTTCAGTCGGCCAAGGCCAGCGGACCGTCTCGGGAACCCGTTTCCATTGTCGAACACCCTGATGTCCGCCGAATGCTGTTGCGTATGAAGGCAGGAACGCAAGCAATACGCGCATTGTTATATCTCTCATCCGGCTATGTTGACCGCGCAACGTTGGCCGAGGCGGGCGCGCAAGAAATGGTCGATCTGTTAACGCCGCTTGCCAAAACCTATGGCACCGACATGGGCAGTGAAATCGCGTCACTTGGAATTCAGGTGCATGGCGGCATGGGCTTTATCGAGGAAACCGGCGCCGCCCAATATTATCGCGATATCAGGATAGCGGCCATTTACGAAGGCACGAACGGCATTCAGGCCGCGGATCTTGTCGGTCGAAAGTTGGCGATGCAAGGCGGTGATGTCATTCGCAGTCATCTCGCCGCGATCTCGGCGGACGCCGCAGAACATGCGGGTCTATCGGCGCTGGCCGCGGCAACGGCGGACGTCACGGACTATATGCTCAATGCTGACATTGATGACCGCTTGGCAGGCAGCTATGCCTACACGAATATGATGGCCGTTGCGACATCGGGCTGGCTGATGTTGAAGCAACTGCGCGCCGCGCAGGCCGCAATCGCCAATGGCGACACAAGCGCATTCCTGCGTACCAAGGTCGCCGCTTGCCGTTATTATCTTGACGTGATGGTTCCCGAAGCAATGGCCTTCAAGGGCAGCGCCATGGTCGGTGCGGAATTGCTATATGCGATTGATGCGGAGGAATTGGCGGCTTGAACGAGCAAACGCTCAAACGCATCGCTGAAGCGCTTGAGCGGCTTTCGCCTCCGCCCGCGCCGCCGACAGACCTGTCGTCCTTTCCCGCCTATCATTGGAACGGGACAGGCCTGGCAGCGGTGCATGATTTCAAACCACTGCC
Organism: uncultured Sphingomonadales bacterium; assembly: GCA_937881525.1. Taxonomy (GTDB): domain Bacteria; phylum Pseudomonadota; class Alphaproteobacteria; order Sphingomonadales; family Sphingomonadaceae; genus Sphingorhabdus_B. The sequence goes on from CALGEE010000548.1 coordinate 29,865, forward strand.
GCTGGAATTGATCGTCGGCGTCGACCGGCAAAAGGCCGAATTGTTCGAAAATTGCCGACGGCATGCATCCGGCGCGGCTGCGCATGACGTGTTGCTATGGGGTGCGCGGGGCATGGGAAAATCCGCATTGGCCAAATCTGTTGTCGCCGCGCTTCAGGAGAATGGATTCTTCATCGCCCTTGTCGAAGCAGCTTCGAGCCAGTTGACGAGCCTACCGACCTTGTTCGAAGAGCTTGGCGCGTCGGGTCGGCGCTATCTTTTGTTCATCGACGATATTTCGTTTGAACCACATGATCAGAACGCGCGTCTATTGCGGTCATTATTGGAGGGCGGCGTGGAAGCGCGTCCAAACAATGTTCGGCTGTGCGTGACGTCGAACCGCCGGAACATTGTTGAGCGCGATAGTAGTGATCAGGCTGACGCCATGAACGCGCGTGATGCGATTGACGACAGTCTGGCGTTGGCCGACCGCTTTGGCCTTAAACTTGGCTTCCAATATCCCAATCAGGACGCCTATCTGCGCATGGTCGCAAGCTATGCCAGCCATTTTGACTTGGACTGGGACGAAGCAGACGCGCTCGGCTTTGCCCAAGGTCGCGGCGGACGGTCCGGCCGGATTGCATGGCATTACACTATTGAGCTGGCTGGCCGCGCAGGGCGGAAAATTTAATCCTTCGCCCGTACGCGCCAGACGATGTTGCCGACATCATCGCTGACCAACAACGCACCATCCTTGGCTAAAGCAAGCATAGCAGGGCGGCCCTGTGCCTTGCCGTCCTTATCCAAGAAGCCTGTCAGCACATTGACTGGTTTGCCCGCTGGTTCCCCTTTGGGAAACGGAACGAAGATGACGTCATAGCCAGAAACTGGCTTACGATTCCACGAACCATGCCGTGCGATAAAGGCGCCTTCGGTAAGACCTGCACCCAATTTGCCATTATAGCCAAATGCCAGGCCAAGCGGGGCGGTATGCACGCCCAAGGCATAATCTGGACGCCTTTCATATTCGCGCTTTTCCGGTTTCAGCGGTTTTACACGAGTATCGGTGAAACCACCCCAATAATGTTGCGGCCAGCCATAGTCGGCGCCAAATTCAACCAAGGCAAGATAATCAGGCACAAGGTCTGAACCCAGCATGTCGCGTTCGTTTACGACAGTCCACAAACGGCCGGCTTTGTCCCAGCCAAGGCCAACTGGGTTACGCAGACCAATCGCGTAAGGGATTTTCTTGTCCTTCGCGATGTCATATTCGAACACCATGGCACGGCCGACCTCATTTTCCATACCGTTCTCGCCGATATTGCTATTCGATCCGACAGAGATGTAGATTTTTTTGCCATCAGGCGAAGCTGCGAGATTGCGTGTCCAATGGTTGTTTGGCGCTCGGGCGTTGAACTTTGTCAACTCTTTGCCCTTTGCCGTAATCTTCGTATCGCCCGTTTTATATGGAAAAACCAGCAAGCCGTTCGTGTTGGCAACGTATAATTTCTCGCCGATCAGAACCATGCCAAAGGGCGAATTAAGTCCAGTGAGGAACGGTGTTTTAAGCTCCGCCTTGCCGTCACCATTGGCATCCCGCAATAAGGTGATGCGGTTGGCGGAAGGCACATCGGCCCCAGCCTTACCCATCAGCCACTTCATAACAAACCCTTCAACGCCACCCATTTTGCGTGGGGGTGAGTTGGTTTCGGCGACCAATATGTCGCCATTGGGAAGCGTATAAAGATTGCGCGGGTGGTCGAGCCCCTCAGCAAAGCGTTCAACAACAAGACCGGATGCGACGACTGGTGCTTCACCAGTCTTCCAACGGTCTACGTCAGCCACAGCGATAGTTGGAAAAATCTGCTCACGGCCTGCTGTAATCTGCGGCGTTGGACCAGTGACAGCGTCCAGCGGCAACTGCGCAACGTCAGGGCGTGTGATATACCAAACGCCGATCAGCCCCAGTGCGACGAAGATCAACGTGATGTTGCGAACGTGTTTCCACATAAATTCTAGCCCTTATTCAGCGACGTTTGCTGTCCATAATCCAAATAACTATCGCAATAGCGCATCCAAGGGCCATGCCGACAACCGCCCCTGCAGAGGGCTGGTCAAAAACGACGCCTAAGATGACACCAATTAATAGACCAAAAGCGATAAAGATCCCGCCGGCAAGCCGCGGCTGATTATTTTCTGTTCCTGACATACCGGCCCCTTGCCACCAACTATCATGTCCTAGCAAGCCCGATGTTTATCCTTAATATTTGCTAACCATTTGCTTTGACAGAAATGCGATATCTAAAATTGTAGACGGACGCCGCAGACAGGCTCATCCACCCCTGGCCTGTCTGCAACCTTTAAGGCAAACCCTTAGCCGGGCTGTCAAAAGCCTTATGTTGGCAGAATAACTGCATTATGCCGTTGGCGCCGGATAGAGCGGTCGGTCCGAGGGTGGGTAGAAAAGACAATTTGCTTTGCCGATAATTGCCTTATGAAC
>CALGEE010000549.1 GCA_937881525.1 uncultured Sphingomonadales bacterium
TGACACCCGCAGAAACGAGCCGCAAAGACAAAGCCGCTGCCAACGAAGAGCCCGCCCCGATGAGTCGTGAATGGCATTGGCACCCCGATCTGCCTGTCAAATACGCACCCTATTGGCTGTGGCCTGCCAAACCCGGCGTCGTCGCGATATGGTTTTGGCAGAACTGGCTGCAATTCTCGGATCGCTCGATCTTTCTGGCACTTGCCTTTCTGGTGGCGTTTTGGATGCAACCCGTGGGGCCATCGCAGGCCGGGTTTGCCTTCGGATGGATGGCATGGGTATTTGCCCGAAACTGGTTGCTGCTGTTGATGGTCGCAGGCGGGCTGCACCATTGGTTTTACGGGATCGATGGCCAAGGAAAACTATTGAAATATGATCCGCGCCCCTATTTCAAACGCAAGAACGCACTGTTCAAATTCGGCTACCAGACATGGGATAACGTCTATTATTCGATGATATTCGGCGCGACGTTCTTGTCAGTGCTAGAATGTTTCCTGCGCTGGTCTTACGCCAGCGGATTGATCGGCACCTTGTCGTTCAGCGCGCATCCCGTCTGGTTCATCCTACTGTTTCCGGTTTTGGCGCTGTGGCAGAGCTTTCACTTTTACGTCGTGCACCTAATCCTGCACCAGCCGAGCATCTACAAACATGTGCACGCAGTTCACCACCGTAACGTCAATACCGGCCCGTGGTCTGGTATGTCGATGCACCCGATCGAGGCCTTCGGCTATCTCAGTGCCATCCTGATCGTGCTGCTATTGCCGAGCCATCCAGTGCATATGTTGTTTCTGGGTTACTGGTTGATGCTGGGTGCTGCGTCATCGCATTCGGGGTATGAAGCGATCTGGGCACGGGATCGTCAGGCACTTTTGCTTGGCGCGTTCTTCCACCAGCTGCATCACCGGTATTATGAATGTAACTATGGCAACGCCGAAATGCCTTGGGACAAGTGGTTCGGAACCTATCACGACGGATCAGAGGACGCGACTCGCCGCACCCGCGACCGCAAACGGGAAATGCATAATTAGGGCTCTGGGCTGCTTGGCTTCGCATCGGCCTTAAACGGACCGAAATAAAGGTGGGAACGTCAGCAAAATATACGCTTCAGCGGACCTTGGATTCATGTACTTGAATGGGTGCTGTGTCCCGCAATGTGTGAATTAAGCCCTCGCAGATTTTGCAGCTGCAACGAATGGCCGCTCTGACGGGCCGCACCGCAGCATGACCGGGGATGGCTGAACGGCAGGTCAGGGCCGGAAGCGACGAAGGCCTGTGCAGGGCCAGTGTGAGCGATGCCGCAACGCCGCAAGTCCGCTTGGAGCCCAACTTGACCGATGCTGCAGCCGGCATGAATGACAGCTCTCGTGCAAGTGATCTTCTACCGTGTTGGTACAGTGTCACAAAATGTCGACCGAAGGCGTCTAGAAAAGCGATGACCGCTTATTGAGAAACGGCGAGATCGTAGGACGCAACGATGTCATTCGCACGGCTCGCAACATCTGAGGGGCTGAAACCCGCCCGATATAGAGCGGAGCCAATGCCGAATCCGGTGATCCCTGCTGAAAACCAATCTCTGAAGTTTTCTGGTCCTGCGCCGCCGACCGCATAGGTTCGAACGTTGGCGGGCAATACAGCAGACATGGCTTTGAACCCATTGATGCCCAACACTGACGATGGGAAAAACTTCAGGCCGTCCGCCCCGTTACGAATTGCTGTAGAACAATCCGTTGGCGTCATCACGCCGGGATATGAGGCGAGGTTAGCGTCTTTTGTTGCTTTGATGACGTTCGGCGAAGTATCAGGCGATACGATGATTTGGCCACCAACATCGGCGACCCGGCGCACGTCAAGTTGATCCAAAACAGTTCCAGCTCCTATTTGCGCAACCGTTCCGAACCGTCTGGCCAGTTTTGAGATGCTCTCAAAGGGATCAGGAGAATTCAGCGGCACTTCGATCGTAGAAATGCCGCAATCAATCAGAACTTCACCGATGCTCTCAACTTCGTTTGGCTTTACGCCCCGCAGAATTGCGATGATTTCTCTATGCATCGGCATGCTGTCCTTGCTGATGTGCCGCCGCAAGTCCGGCTAGGGTCATTGCGGTCACATCAAGGATTGATGCAGCAGCACCAGCGAGGGCGAGCGCTTTGGAATAAAGATCACATAGTGTGGTGGCGCCGATGAGCGTCACATCCTGACCCTGCCAGTATTGCGGCACAGACATGAGCTCTTGA
>CALGEE010000550.1 GCA_937881525.1 uncultured Sphingomonadales bacterium
GTATGCGGCTGGTCAGCGATCGCGAACCAAGGGCCTCAGAGGCGAGCGGTCTATTGAGACGGCACAAGCGCCTCAACCACGACGGAGCGCCAAGCGCCGTCTTCAAAGATCAGTGCGCAGCCCTGGCGTACAGGGATACGAAGGGCATCATATTTTTTAGCGCGGGCTGTGTGAAAGACCACATTCCCAAGGCTTGAGGCAAAAGCTTTGCCACCTGCAATCCTTACCTCTCCAGCGATTGGGGGGCCTGTACAGGCCAGAGCATCGGCCCCCGCCTCCAAGAGCGTTTCGGCAAGGTCAGACAGCCAGTCAGGCGATTTGCCCCAATCCACAGACCAATGGTGGTAATGCAGCGCCACGATGACGAACTTTGCCTGTGTTTGGGCGCGTTGGATATCTGCTACAATGCGGGCGGTGTCTTGGGGTGGGCAGCGCCAAATCTCGCGCGGCTCCCCGCTTCCCTCCAGCGCGAGGCCATAGAAATCCCTTTGGGGCGTGAGGCTGTCATAGCCGATCGCCCTGCGGCGCGCAGATTTTTGGGCCTTGCCGGTTATGATCGTGACTGTTTCAAGATCGGTCAACAGTTTTGCGGGCAAACCCAAGGTGCATGTCAGACGAAGGGCATTCACGCCGGGGCCGGCACCTGCAATCGCCCAATCCGGCGTCGGCCCAGCATCGACGCTGAGCAAAGCCACGCCATTGTAGATGGCCGCAGCAGAGGCGGAAGCCAGATTATGGCCCGCCCCGGCCACACCAAAACCGGAGCGCTCAAGCGTCGAGCGAGTAGATAAAAGGCCAGCATGGCCAAAATCCCAAGCGTGATTATTGGCCAGCGCCAGCTGCGTGACGCCAAGATTACGCAGCATCACGCCCGCCTTTGGGTGGGCCGCATGCACCGTTTTCTGTTTCATCGGCCAGGCATCGTCCGGGGGCAGGCAGCCCTCAAAATTGCAAAGGACTGCATCTGCGCCATGGGTCAGTGCCTGCAATTCCTCAGGCCAAGTGACAGAGTGATGGATCAGGGCTTGACCAAGGATGACGATTTTCATGGGGCCATGACGGGCAGAAGCAAACGGCAATCAGCAAGGGCGAACTGTGCAGTTGCCACTGAGTGTCCCTTGGCGTTTGGCACCTCTTCGCCGGTTTGTGGATTAACGTCAAACTTCGGAAAGTTCGATCCCGCGATATCTAGCCGAATACGATGGCCCGCTGCGAATAGGGCGGCAATCGGGGCAGCCTCAACCCTGATGGTCACCGTCTCGCCCTTGGTCATCAGTTTGGGGGCCTCCCAACTGTCGCGGTAGCGCAGCCGCAAGATGCCATCCGTCAAATTGGCGGAAAAACCCTCGGGGTAGTCAGAGTTCGGCGGGGCAACATCCACCAGTTTGATGGCGATATCCATGTCAGGCACATCAGCGCGCAGCGTTAGTTCCGCCGCAACCAGACCTGCGATTTCAACGGCTTCCGTTAAAGGCTCCGTCGTGAAGCTGAGAGTATTGGGGTCAGAGGTCAGCGGTGCGAAGGGGGCTTTGGCCGCAAATGTACTGGGCTGGGTGACCTGATTGAAGATCCCCCCAGCCATCACCGGCTCGCCCGAAGTGATGGCCCCGCCAAGCGTTGGCACGGGGCGCTTCGGGTCACTAACAAGCACGGCTTGCCCTGCAGGTTGAGGGATTTTGGACAATAGCCCGCCGCTTGCTAAATGATAGGGAATGATCTGAACCTTGCTGGCTGGCCAGTGCGTATCGTTGCGCCATGTGCCGCCCATCGCTATCCTGCCATCTGCGGTTTTGCGCAAGCTGCCACCACCCAGACAGAACCACCGCACCGATGGGGGCAAGGCTGTGGCATCATCGCGCTTGAGCCAGCGATCAAACCAGCCGTGGCGCAACGTATCATAGTTCAGGGCGATACTGTCATCCAGTCGCGACTGCGGGCCGAAATCAGCCTCTCCAGCGAAGGTCTGGCTGCGCCGTCCATGAAGCCAAGGGCCCATGACAATTTCGGCCTGACCGCCTGCCGCCCGAATGCCCTTGTAATGCTCGAACATGGTTTCGGCATAGGGATCGAACCAGCCTGTCATTAGAAAGACCGGGCAGCGCGCCAAAGCGGGATAATGGGCTGCTGCGTACAGTTCTGGCTTTTGCCAGAATTCATCGAAGCGGCCCCGCTCCCATTGATCGAAAAGGTAATCTTCATAGTCTGGCACATGGCGCATGGGCGAGGCACCCCGATGCCAATCCTGCGCCAAGATCCAGGCCGAGATGTCCTCGGCATCCAAGGCGGCTGCGACCTGCGGATCCTTTGCGGCATCACTGAGACGGGCATGTTTGAAGGCCCATGTCACCTGCTTCATTTCAAATGTGCCACCCCGGCGCACACCACCCTGATAGGCATTCCAGAAGCCGCCAGAATCCAGAAACATGGCCTCGAGGCCCTCGGGGTGCAGCACAGCCAAGGCGGTCTGGACATGAGCGGAATAAGACAGTCCAAATGTGCCGAAGACACCGCTGCACCATGACTGGCTGCGGGCCCAGTCAAGCGTATCAAACCCGTCTTCGCCTTCGCCTAGGTATTTCTGAAAACTTCCTTCCGAGGCATAGCGCCCCCGGCAATCCTGGTTCAGCACCACATAGCCGCCGCGTGCCAGATCGGCGGCAACGGCAAGATTGCTTTTGGGCACGGGGTTCGCCACGGAAACCTCGCTGAGCCGTGCTGCTGATTTGTCATAAGGGGTGCGGTGCAAAAGCGTGGGGAAAGGCCCAAACAGAGCCTTTCCGTCTTGAGCTGGCAAGGTCACATCTGTCGCTAAACATACGCCGTCGCGCATCGGGACCATCACATCCCTGATCACAACGACATCATTGATGGTCCCGTGCAGAGTCATCAGTTTGCAGGCCTCGCACCCATGGCCAAAGTCCGTTCATCCCGACGGGGGGTGAAATCGACCCCGACTTTGGACGCCCAGCTAAGCGCTTGAAAGTAGAGTGGAACCGTTGCTGTATCCCGGGCTGCGATGGCTGCGGCGTCTTTCAGGGCGAGTTCACGCGCATCCGGGTCGAATATTGACGCCGCAGCAACGATTGCAGCATCAAATTCCGGATTGGAGTAGCGGTAGCGGTTCAGCGTACCGTTGCCCGTTCCCTTCTTGTCATAGGTGTGGATCGCGCTCAGCAACCCACGAGAGCTTTCACCGGTGGAGTTGCCGTAAGAAAAGACAAAGGCACCATAGGCATTTTTGCCTGCATCTTTGGAAAAGACAGCATATGGCAGCGTTTCAACCGCATTCACCTTTAAGCCGCCCCGCGCCAGAAACTGGCCCAAGACCTGCGCCAATTCGCCATCTTGGCTGAACCGGTCGTTGGAACTGTGAACGGTGATGCCAAAACCCTCAGGATAGCCAGCCTCGGTCAGCAGGGTCTTTGCCCGTTCCACATTTACCTCTGGGACGGAGATCGCCTCGTTATAGCCGAAAACGCCAGAGGGTACGATCTGGCTTGCGGCTTCTCCGGCACCGTACAAAAGACGGTCAACGATCGCCTGACGGTCAATCATCAGGGAAACCGCTTCGCGGACGCGCGGGTCCTGGAACGGGTTGGAGGGAAGCGGCTCGCCCGCAAGATCTGTGAGTAAGGGTGCATCATCGGCTTGGTTTAGCGCCAGATAGATCAGGCGTACCGTTGGCGTGTCATAGACCTTCAAATCTGGATTGGCACGCAGGGATGGAAGATCAGCCGGAGGCACGAGATCAATCAGATCAACCGCTCCGGACAGCAAGGCTGCAACACGTGCCGCATCGTTGGAGATAAAGCGCATCGTCACGTTTTCGTAGGCGGGCGCATCGCCCCAATAAGCATCGTTGCGGACCAGTTCCATTCGATCACCGGGCGACCATGAGACAAACTTGTAAGGCCCTGTTCCGATTGCCGCCGAACCCGAGTTGAAATCACTACTTTCCTTTCCCTCGGTCGCGGCCTTTGAGACGATGTAGACCGTGCCGATGTTCTCAACAAACAGAGGGTTGGGGGTTTTGCTGGTGAAGCGGATCGTGTGGTCATCCACAATCGTCATGCTGTCGATATCCGCGACCGATTGCGCAAAGGACGCGGTCGAGTTCGGCACATCGGGCGCGCGGGTCAGCGAGAACACCACATCCTCGGCGGTGAAGGGCGAGCCATCATGGAAGGTCACACCCTGACGCAGTTTCACTTCCCATGTCATCGGGTCGATGTTTGTCCAGCTTTCGGCCAGACCGGGGCGCATCCGCACGTTGGCATCCGTCAGAGCCAGCCGGTCAAAGATATGTAGCGCAGTCATCTGGTTGGGTCCGGTGCGGGAAAATTGCGGATCAATGGATTGCGGTTCATTCCCGCGCCCGATGGTCAGATCCTGCGCCCAAGCGGGCATGCTGGCCAAGGCCAGGGCCGTGGCGAGTGTGAATGATTTCATTAAGGTCATGTCATATCCTCCTAGTCAGTTTTTTCATTGAGGTGGCAGGCGGCAATCCTGTCTGGCGCCACGGTTTTCAGAGCAGGCATTTCCGTAGAGCACCGCGGCATCGCGTGGGGGCAGCGGGTATGAAACCGGCAGCCCGGCGGAGGGGCTAGCGGTGAGGGCAATTCGCCCTTGAGCGGAACATAAACGCGCCGTCCCCGGCCAATGCGGGGTGCTTCGTCCAAGAGCGCCTTGGTGTAGGGGTGGGCCGGACCCGCAAAGATCTCGGCTGTTGGGCCGACTTCAACAATCTTGCCCAGATACATGATCGCCACACGGTCTGTCAGATGCTCGATTACTCCAAGATCATGGCTGATGAACAAATAGGTCAGCCCACGCTGTTCGCGCAGATCCATGAAAAGATTGAGAACTTGAGCCTGGATGGAGACATCGAGGGCCGCAACGGCTTCGTCGCAAACAAGGAATTTGGGCTGTACGGCCAGCGCGCGGGCAATACCTATCCGCTGGCGCTGCCCGCCCGAAAACTGATGCGGAAACCGGCTGGCGTACTCCGGGTCCAGCCCGACTTCACGCATAAGGTCGGCAACTTTGGCGGCGCGATCGTGAGCGGAAATCATGCCATGAACAACCGGAGCCTCACCGATGATGTCGGCAATTCTTTTGCGGGGGTTCAACGAGGACATCGGATCCTGAAAGATCATCTGAATGTCCAGCCTTGCGCGACGGGCGTCTTCTTGTGTCCACTCAGCCTCTTCGACACCTTCAAAGTGAAACTGGCCAGAGGTCTTGCCATGAATGCCCGCGACCACGCGCCCCAGCGTCGATTTTCCGCAGCCGCTTTCACCAACAAGACCGAGCGCCTCCCCCTGCATCACATGCAGGGAAACGCCATCCACGGCCCGTACTTCGGGGGGCCTTGGCACGCCGAGACGAATGGCAAGACGTTCGGCGAAATCAGGCTTGCGGGTAAAAATCTTGGTGACGTTTTCCAAAGAGATATGGGCGGGCATCAGGTCAACTCCCGCGTGAGGGGCGTGATGCAGCGCGCCATATGTTTCGGGCCGATGTTGCGCGCGGGGGGGATTTTGGCGCAGGCGGGTTGTTCATAGGGGCAGCGTGGCGCAAAGGGGCAGCCGGGTGCAAGGTTCAGCACGGATGGCGCCATTCCCGGGATCTGGTTGAGCCGCTTGCCCGGCGTTGTCCGGCTGGGGATCGAGTTGAGCAAGCCTTCGGTGTAGGGATGTGCGGGCCGCCCGATCACATTGGCTGATGGCCCATGTTCAACCACGCGCCCTGCATACATGACCGCAACACTGTCGGCGATGGTCTCTACCACGGCTAGGTCGTGGCTTACCCAGATCATCGCCGTTCCGGTTTCTGCGACCAGCTTTTGCATCTCTGCAATAATCTGGCCTTGAATGGTAACGTCCAGCGCTGTCGTCGGCTCATCCGCGAGGATAAGAGCAGGGGCGTGCAACAGGGCAATGGCGATGGCCACCCGCTGCCGCATCCCGCCGGAAAACTGGTGCGGGTAGGCGCCGATCCGGTCTTCGGGGGTGGGGATGCCGACGCGGCGCAGCACTTCGATCGAGCGATCCCGAGCAGCTTTCCTTGAGACAGTCTCATGCGCCAGTACGGTTTCAATCATCTGCGTTTCGATCTTGAGAACTGGCGTCAACGTCATCATAGGGTCTTGAAAGACCATGGCAATATCGCGCCCGCGCAACTGGCGCATCCGGCTGACTGGTGAGCCAACCAGTTCCTCACCTTTGAACTTGATGGAGCCTTCCACGATCCGCCCCGGTGGGTCAATCAGGCCCAGAACGGAAAAGCTCGCAACCGTCTTGCCCGATCCGCTTTCTCCGACGAGGCCAAGCACTTCGCCCGCGTTCAGGGTGAAATCGATGCCATCCACGGCTTTGACAACCCCGGCACGGGTATAGAAATGGGTCTTAAGCCCACGAACCTCCAAAAGCGCACTCATTTCGCATTCCTCGGGTTCAGCACTTCGCGCAGCCGGTCGCCCACGATGTTGATCGCAAAGATCAGCGTCAGCAAAAGCAACCCCGGAAAGACAGAGATCCAGTAAAGCCCAGCCAACATGACGTTGAACCCGTTGGAAATCAGCAACCCGAGCGAAGGCTCAGTGATCGGCAGACCAAGCCCCAGGAAGGAAAGCGTGGCCTCTGCTGAAATCGCGCTGGCAACCTGCATTGTGCCGATCACGATCACTGGGGGCATGCAGTTGGGAGCCAGATGGCCAAAAACGATTCGTGTATGGCTGAGTCCAAGTGATCGTGCAGCCTCGATATATTCCTTGTTGCGCTCGCTTAGCGCGGTGGCGCGGACGGCCCGAGCGAAATAGGCCCATTGCACCACCACAAGAGCGAGAATGACTTTTTCAACCCCTTGGCCCAATATGGCCAGCATCATCAAGGCCACGAGGATAGTGGGAAACCCCAGCATGAAATCCACGATCCGCATGATCAGAGCATCAACGCCACCCCCGGCATAAGCCGCCACAAGTCCCAGCGAGACGCCGAGAATGATCGCCAGAACGCCCGAGCTTACCCCGACAAGCAGGCTGGTGCGCAGGCCATAGAGCATCGCTGAATACATATCTCGGCCCTGATTGTCGGTTCCAAGCAAGTAATAGGGACCATCAGGAGAGGTTGAAAACGGCGGTAGGCGGCTGTCAAAAAAGCTGATCTGGGTTAGGTCATAGGGGTTTTGCGGGGCGATCCAGGGGCCAAATACTGCGGCAAGCAGCATAAGAGAGCATATCCACAAGGCCAAAACAGCTGTCTTGCTTTCGCAGAACTCTTGCCAAACAGGGCGCCAGCGCGACGGGGCGGGAACGGCTTCTTCGGTCATGATTTACCCCCAAGCCGGACGCGCGGGTCAAGTGCCGTGTAGAGAAGATCAACCACCAAATTAATAAGGATAAACAGGAAGGTAATAACCAGCAGATAGGCGGCGACCACGGGGCGATCGAGCCGGTTGATACTGTCGATGATCAGCTTGCCCATTCCCGGCCAGGCAAATATGCTTTCAGTGACGACGGCGAAGGCAATGACCGAGCCAAGCTCCATCCCGATAACTGTCACGATAGGGGCGGCGATAGTTTTGGCCACATGAACGCCCACGATCCGGCGTTCCGTCAGACCGCGCGCCCGCCCGAATTTGACGAAATCCAACGGCATAGTTTCGCGCACCTGAGCCCGCGTTAGGCGAATGACCAAGGCGAGTTTGAACAGTGCGAGATTGGTTGCGGGCAGGATCAAATGGCGGATCCCGTCCCATGTTGCAAAGCTGGTCTCGATACCGAAAAGCGATCCGGTCTGGCCTCGACCGCTGGAGGGAAGCCAGCCAAGGCCAATCGAAAAGATCAGGATTAGCATTAGCCCTTGCCAGAAATTTGGCAGCGAAAACCCAAGGATGGAGCCTGTCATGATCGCCCGCTCCATTCGCGTTCCCGGATGCAGGCCCGCATAAAGGCCAAGTGGGAAGCCCAAGACCATCGCGATGAAAAGTGCCGACAGGGCAAGCTCCAACGTGGCGGGAAAGCGCGCGAGGATCAGCTTGATTGAGGGTTCATTGTACACAAAACTGCGGCCCAGATCGCCGCTGAGCGCGTTTTTCAAGAAGAGCCCATACTGCACTATCAGCGGTTGATCGAGGCCGAGAGACCTGATGGCCGCCTGACGTTCGACTTCGGTCGCATCATCGGGCAGTAGGATATCCGCGGGGTTTCCAACCGCATAGAGCCCCACAAAAACCACTAGTGAAACTGCAAAAAGAACAGCAAGCGTCTGGAGCAGTCGTCTGATCAGAAAAACGGTCATGGCGCACCTGATAGTTGCCCCCAGACGCTAACATGCGGATTCTGACGCCGCAATCTTATTGTTGCCTTGGGTCACGCCATAAGCCACACTTATGCTATGGCAGCATCTATCGTTCGTGGTCTTGAGATCTTTTGCGCCCTTGTGGAAACGGGCAGCGCTATTGGAGCCGCCCGGCGGCTTGGCGTGTCGCAGCCCGGTGTCAGCCAGCAGATCATCCGGCTGGAAGCCGAGTTGAACCTTGTACTTTTTGCGCGTGAAAACGGGCGGATGCGGCCGACTGAAACCGGATTGGCCCTGTATGAGGAGGCAAGGCATGCCTTTGACGGATTGGATCGCGTACTCAATCTGGCACGGGATATCCGGGGCTTGGAGAGGGGAGTTTTGCGGATTGCTGCGCCCTATTCGATGGGGGCGACCTTCCTGCCACGTGCCTTGATGCAGCTTACCAAGGATCATCCGGAGTTGAGGATACAGGTCAACCTTGGGACCTATGAACGGATTGTCAGCCTTGCCGCTGCGCGAGAGGTCGATCTTGGGATTGCGAAGGCACCGATTCTGGCGCCGGGGTTAGAGAGTATTTCCATCACCAAAAGTGCTATGGCGACAGTTGTTCCAATTGGTCACAGGCTGGCTACAAGCGCGCGTTTGACGGTGGAAGATCTAAAGCAAGAACCGCTGGTTATGATTGGGCGCGGCAAGTCCTGGCGCGAGGAGATCGACGTTGCTTTTCGCAGCAAAGGGGTCGCGACGCGCGTGCTTGTCGAAACGCAGTCGGTTGAATCTGCCGTTGGCTTCGCCGCTGAGGGATTTGGCATCGCCATTGTTCCGGCTTGGCTGACAAG
>CALGEE010000551.1 GCA_937881525.1 uncultured Sphingomonadales bacterium
AGCTCTGCCGCAAGACGGCGCGTCAAATGAATGACGGCGGCTTTCGATGCCTGATAGCTGTATGTTTGCCACGGGTTGATGCGCAGGCCATCGATCGATGCGATGTTGATCACTTTGCCGGGACGGTCGAAGCTTGCCGCGGCCTTTAACTGCGGGTGCAGCGCCTGCGTCAGGAAGAACAAGGATTTGACGTTCAGGTCCATAACTCGGTCCCAACCACTTTCGGGAAACTGACCGAATTCTGCGCCCCAAGCAACACCTGCATTGTTGACGAGAATGTCGACTTTTTCCTCACGCGCCGCGATTTGTTCGGCAAGCGAAAGGCAGCCATCAACGGTCGACAGGTCACATGGCAGGCCAATCACTTGACTGCCAAATTCGGCAACGGTTTCCTCAATCTGGTCGACCTTACGTGCGCTGATGTACACGCGTGCTGCGCCTGCCTTGAGATAGCCTTCGACGATCATCTTGCCGATGCCGCGCGATCCACCGGTGACCAACGCCACGCGGCCATTGAGGTTGAATAAGGTTTGAATGTCCATTTGCGGTTTCCTTTTAATAACCGTTCATCGTCGCCACGCGGTCTGCGTGGTAATAAGCATCGCCGAAAAACTCGTTCAAGCTGCGGTCGCGCTTCATATACAGGCCGATGTCATATTCATCGGTCATGCCAATACCGCCATGCATTTGCACGCCTTCCCGCACCGAAAGATTACAGGCAAGCCCGGCCTTAGCCTTGGCCGCCGCAACATAAAGTTCGGCCTTGGCATGGCCTTCGTCCATTAAGGATTGGGCCTTCAGCACAATCGAACGCGCGCCTTCCATTTCGCCGTACAGATGCGCGGCGCGGTGCTGGAGCGCCTGAAATTCTCCAATGACGCGGTCAAATTGCTTGCGCGTCTTGAGATATTCAAAGGTCATGTCCATCGCGCCCGTGCCAACGCCGACCATTTCGGCGGCAGCGCCCACGCGTCCGGCGTCGAGCATCTTGGACAGCACGGCCCAACCGCCATCAACCTCGCCAATGACGGCGTCGGCATCCACCTGAACACCGTCAAGTTTCACATGTGCAGCGACAGCAGAATCGACAAGCCGCGCGGCCTCCATCGAAAGGCCAGCCGCGTCCTTGTCCACCGCGAACAAGGTCAGGCCATCGGTTTCGCCAGCCGCGCCAGCGGAACGCGCCGCGACAATGAGCATGTCCGATGACGTGCCTTGCACGACAAATTGCTTTTGACCGGTCAACTTGAAGCCATTGCCGCTGCGTTCCGCAACGCAGGCGATTTTCTCGGGCCGGTGTTTGACGCCTTCTTCAATCGCGATGCCGATCACGGTTTCGCCCGCCAATACGCCGGGGAACCAACGGTCGCGCATGGCCTTATCCGCCAGCTTCAGCGCCTCAACGGCCGCTACTGACGTGGTCAGGAAAGGCGATGGCGACAAGTTACGGCCAATTTCTTCCAGCACGATTCCCGCCTCAATCTGCCCCATGCCCATGCCGCCATCGGCCTCGGGAATCAGAATTCCGGTGAAGCCCAATTCGGCGAATTGCTTCCACAAGCCATGGCTGAAACCGTCCTTGCACCCCATGTCACGAAATTTGCGGAAATGGGTGACTGGCGCTTCGCTCGTCATGAAATCGCGCGCGGTGTCACGTAGCATATTTTGGTCATCGGTTAAGGTCATGGCCATGTTAAATACCCTTATTCATATCCTCGCCCCAGCGCAGGCTGAGGCCTATGTCGTCTCTCGGTCACGACTAAAATGCGTGATGGGCTCCAGCCTCAACTGGAGCGACGATATCAACCGCCCGGCATCTCAAGGATGCGCTTCGACACGACGTTCAGCATCACTTCGCTGGTACCGCCCTCAATCGAGTTCGCCTTAGTCCGCAGCCAATTGCGTGACTTTGACCCGCCATTGGTGCGTTCGCTTTCCCACTCAAGCGCTTGGCTGCCGCCGATCGACATGACCAGTTCATTGCGTTTTTTGTTCAATTCGGTCCCGACATATTTCATCAGGTTCGGATAAGCTGGGTGCGCCTTACCCGTTTTCCATTCGTCCATGAAACGTTCGCCATGGGCGCGGAAGGTCAGGTTATCGACATCGAACAACGCCATTTGCGCGCGGAGCACTGGCTCTTCCGATAAGGTTGCTTTCATCGCCGCGCCAATCGAGGTCACGCCGCCATCCCCGCCCATGCCCGAAATCATTTCGCGTTCATGGCCAAGCAGATATTTCGCCACGTCCCAGCCGCGATTGATTTCGCCAACGACTTGATCCTTTGGCACGACAACATTGTCGAAGAAGGTTTCGCAGAAGGGCGAATTGCCCGAGATCAGCTTGATTGGCTTGGTTGAAACGCCGGCTGTTTCCATGTCGAACAACAAGAAGCTGATGCCGTGATATCTATTGGCCTTATCGGTGCGGACGAGGCAGAAAATCCAGTCGGCCTTATCTGCATAAGAGGTCCAGATTTTCTGGCCGTTGACGACCCAATGGTCGCCCTTATCTTGGCCAAAGGTCTGCATCGACACAAGGTCGCTGCCTGAGCCTGGCTCGGAATAGCCCTGACACCAGCGGATTTCGCCGCGGGCGATTTGGCCCATATAATGTACTTTTTGTTCTTCAGTGCCAAATTTCAGCAAAGCCGGGCCAAGCATCCAGATGCCGAAACTGTTGAGCGGCGAGCGGCAGCCAAGCTTTGCCATTTCCTGACGCAGGACTTTGGTTTCCTGCGGGGAAAGACCAGCGCCGCCATACGCCTTGGGCCAATCAGGCACGGTGTAGCCCTTGGCAACGCAAGCTTCGAGCCACAATTTTTGCGCTTCGGATTGGAAAACGAAATTGCGTCCGCCCCAGCAAACGTCGTCGTCACCCTTTGCAGGTGTGCGCATTTCAGCGGGGCAGTTTTCTTCTAGCCAGGCGCGCGCCTCGGCGCGGAATGTTTCAAGGTCGGACATGACGTTCTCCTGTCAATTGCGTGATGAATTTTTGGGCTGTCACGCATGGAAATGCAAGCCTTTATCGGTGAGCCATGCATGCCGTAACGTCATTTGCATCGCGATTGACAGGATGGGCAGTATGCCTAGCATAAGCGCGGGACATAGGAGAGAAACAGCGTGCGATTCGTCGGAAAAAAAGCCTTTTCACGTTATATGTTTTAATCCCTGATGGCGCCCGCAGTTGCACTTCCGCGTTCGTTAAAAGTCATGCACGGCCTTGGCTCCGTTGCCTATGGCGTCAAGGACAACGGATTTTCGGTCTTCCTGCTGATTTTCTATAATCAGGTGCTTGGCATCGACGCTGGCGTCGTTGGCACTGTCATCATGGCCGCGTTGATTTTTGATGCCTTTGCGGACCCGATTATCGGCGAACTGTCCGATCGCACGCAAAGTAAATGGGGCAGACGCCTGCCGTGGCTGTACGCCGCGGCAATTCCGCTTGGTATCATCTGGCTGTTGCTGTGGCACCCGCCCGAAATGGGGCAAACGGAAACAATCATCTGGCTGTTCTGCACGGCCGTATTGGCGCGCTCATTGGTTGCGATGTGCGAGGTTCCGTCCATCGCGCTCGTCCCGGAACTGACGGCTGATTATGATGAACGGACGCGGTTGATGCGCTATCGCTTCCTGTTTGGCTGGGCTGGCGGGCTGCTGATGCTTATCTTTGCTTATGGCATTTTCTTCACGGGCGAAAAGGGTGTGAGCGACCCTGCGGGTTATGATGCATATTCGGTTTGGGGTGCGTTGATGATGACGGGCGCGGTGTTGATCTCCGCGCTTGGGCAGCATCGGCATGTTGCCAAGCAATCGCCCCCTGCTCCGCGCGGGTTTGGCCTTGGCCACGCCTTTGCAGAGGCGAAGGTGACGCTCTCCAACCGGGCGTTTCTGTGGTTGGTGTCTGCCGCTGTATTTGGGTTGATCAACCAGGGGCTGACATTTGCGTTAACCAATTATCAACTCGGCTTTCTGTGGCAGCTTCAGCAAATGGAGATGCTCTATTATGCGCTGATCTTGTTTACGACTGTCATCGTGGCATTTATCATCGTTCCGCCGCTGTCGGCGCGTTTGGGTAAGAAGAATGCAGCCATATTGCTGGCGATGATATCCATGACCTTCACGGCAGGCTTGTACGGCAGCTGGCTTTTGGACCTTGTGCCCGGCGGGCCAAATGACCCTTCGATCCTGTTCATGTTCGCTCTGGTGGCCATCACCAACAGCGCGGCAGTCGGAATGATGATGCTGACATCATCCATGATGGCTGATGTGGTTGAGGCGTCGCAGCAGGAAACCGGCAGACGTTCCGAAGGTTTGTTTTTCGCCGGCTATTTCTTCATGCAGAAATGCGCCGTTGGCATCGGCACATTCGCAGCGGGCATGATCCTAACTTTTGCAGATTTCCCGCAAAATGCGGAACCCGGGCGCGTGGATGTTGCCGTGCTCGACGGGCTTGCGCTATATTATATGGGCACGGTGCTGGTTCTTGGAATTATCGGCGTTCTTATCCTTCGGCATTTCCCTATTTCGCGTGAAAGTCATAATGAACGTTTGCGCGTCTTGAACACAGCGGCAGAGTCTGCCAGTTAACCGATCAATTAAAAATGAAAGAGGAATGAACCATGGATTTCGATCTTACCGACAAGCAAACTTACTGGCGGGACCGTATCCGCGATCATAACGAACGCTTCTTGCGTCCACGCGTTGCCGATTATTATGCCGAGCAGGCTGTTGGCGACCGTTGGAAAGTGCTTCAAGTCGTCGAAGAGGAAAAGGCACGGGCGAAGGCCGCTGGCCTTTGGAACCTGTTCATGCCGCCAACGTCAGGCCGTGTGCACGTTGATGACAGCATCCATTTTGAGGGCCCAGGCCTCAACAACATGGAATATGCCCTCTGCGCCGAAGAAATGGGCCGCATCGGTTTTGCATCGGAAGTGTATAATTGCTCTGCGCCAGACACCGGAAACATGGAAGTGTTCCTGCGCTACGGAACCGCCGCGCATAAAGAAAAATGGATGATTCCGTTGATGAACGGCGAAATCCGTTCGGCGTTTTTGATGACTGAGCCAGCCGTTGCTTCGTCCGACGCGACCAACATTGAAACCTCCATCCGCCGTGAAGGCGACGAATATGTCCTCAATGGCGTGAAATGGTGGTCATCAGGCGCAGGCGACCCGCGCTGCAAAATCGCGATTGTCATGGGCAAGACCGATTTCGAAGCCAAGCGTCATGCGCAGCAATCGATGGTGCTGATGGAGCTTGATGCCCCTGGCGTAAACATTCTGCGCCATTTGCCCGTGTTCGGATATGACGACGCGCCGCATGGCCATATGGAAATCGAATTGAAGGATGTCCGCATTCCGGCATCAAACATACTGCTGGGCGAAGGTCGCGGTTTCGAGATCGCGCAAGGGCGCCTTGGACCAGGCCGCATCCACCATTGCATGCGCACAATCGGTGTCGCAGAAGAGGCGCTGGAGAAAATGTGCAAGCGGCTGCAAACCCGCGTTGCTTTTGGCAAGACCGTTGCCGAACAGAGCGTGTGGGAAGAACGCATTGCACGGGCCCGTATCGACATTGAAATGACTCGCCTGCTCTGCCTGAAGGCAGCGGACATGATGGACAAGGTCGGCAACAAGGCTGCAGCAGCAGAAATCGCGATGATCAAGGTGCAGGCCCCGAATATGGCGCTGAGCATCATCGACAATGCGATTCAAGCGCATGGTGGCGGCGGCGTGTCCGACGATTTTGGCCTTGCATCGGCATGGGCGCATCAGCGCACATTGCGTTTGGCCGATGGTCCAGACGAAGTGCACGCCCGCGCGATTGCCCGGATGGAGCTTGGCAAGCATGGTAGTCGCAGCAAAGACGGACTGTCCAGCGGTGACATGGGGGCAACACGGTGAAGGCTGCTGTCCTGATCGAAGCGGGTAAACCGCTTCAGATTGAGCAGATCAACATCGCCAATCCCGGGCCGCATGAGGTGCTTATCCGCACCGCGGCCTGTGGGCTGTGCCATAGCGACTTACACTTTATCGAAGGTACCTATCCGCACCCCTTACCCGCAATACCGGGACATGAGGCCGCGGGCATTGTTGAGGCTGTGGGCAGCGAAGTGCGCACAGTTAAGGTCGGCGACGCCGTTGTCACCTGCCTGAGCGCATTCTGCGGCCATTGCGAATATTGCGTCACTGGCCGTATGTCGCTGTGCCTTGGCGGCGAAACCCGCCGCAGGCCGGGCGAAGCACCGCGTCTGACGCGGCCAGATGGCAGCATCGTCAACCAGATGCTGAACCTGTCGGCTTATGCCGAAATGATGTTGGTGCATGAACATGCTTGCGTCGCCATTCATCCCGACATGCCGTTGCCGCAGGCGTCCGTCATTGGCTGTGCTGTGACCACGGGTGCAGGCACGATATTCAACGCGTGTAAGGTTACACCCGGCGAAACCGTTGCCGTCATTGGCTGCGGCGGCGTTGGCCTTGCCACAATTAATGCCGCCAAGATTGCAGGGGCAGGACGCATCATCGCGGCTGACCTGTTGCCTGAAAAGCGGGAGATGGCGTTGAAGCTGGGTGCGACCGATGTGGTCGATGCCTTGGCCGATGATGCCGCTGCGCAAATTCAGGAACTGACCAAGGGCGGTGTTGACCATGCTATTGAAGCTGTGGGACGTCCTGCATCCGGCACGCTTGCGGTCAAGTCGCTCAAGCGCGGCGGAACGGCAACCATCCTTGGCATGATGCCGTTACAGCATTCGGTTGGCTTGTCCGCGATGGACCTTTTGTCCGGCAAGAAACTGCAAGGCGCGATCATGGGCGGCAACCGCTTCCCGGTCGATATCCCGCGTCTGGTGGATTTCTACATGCGCGGTCTACTGGATCTCGACACCATCATTTCGGAAACCATTCCGCTGGAGCGGATCAACGAAGGCTTTGACCAGATGAAGCGCGGTGACTCGGCCCGTTCGGTCATCGTTTTTGACCAATGACCACAGCCCCAACCCCGATTGACGCGCAAACGGCCTTTACCGGAACGGACGCGCCAACGGGTACGGACATCCTTGATGCCAAAGCATTGGCGCAATGGATGGATGCGCATGTCGAAGGATTTGAAGGTCCAGTCGAGGTCCTGAAATTTGCAGGTGGCCAGTCGAACCCGACATATCAGTTAAACGCCAAAAGCGGTTCTTATGTGCTGCGTCGCAAGCCGTTTGGCGTCCTGTTGCCCAGCGCACACGCCGTTGACCGCGAATATAAGGTGATTGCAGGCTTGTACCCAACGGGCTTTCCGGTCGCAAAACCCTTTGGCCTATGCACCGACGACAGTGTCGCCGGGTCTATGTTCTATATCATGGATATGGTTGAAGGCCGGACCATCTGGGACGGTTCCATGCCGGATTCTAACCCTGCGGAGCGCCGTGCGACGTACGAGGCGATGATCGACACTTTGGCGGCGCTGCACAATGTTGATATCGAAGGCGCTGGCCTGTCCGATTTTGGCAAGCCGGGTAATTATTTCGGGCGGCAGGTCGAACGCTGGACGAAGCAATATAGGCTCGCGGAAACCGAGACGATGCCCGAAATGGAACGCCTCATTGAATGGCTGCCCAAAACCCTGCCCGAACAAACCCGCACCAGCGTCGTCCATGGCGACTATCGCATTGATAACATGATCTTCGATGCGAAAGAGGCAAAGGTCGTGGCGGTGCTAGACTGGGAATTGTCGACCTTGGGCGACCCGCTGGCAGATTTCACCTATGTCGCAATGGCATGGGTAACGCAGAATGAAGGCCGCTCGGGTGTTATGGACTTGGATCGCGCAGCGCTGGGCATTCCTGAATTGGACGCGATGGTTGAACGCTATTGCGCCGCCACGAACCGTGACGGCGTGCCCGACATGAACTGGTATTTTGCGTATAATTTCTTCCGGCTTGCCGGGATTATCCAAGGTATCAAAAAACGTGTCATCGACGGCACCGCAAGTTCGTCACATGCACAAGCCATGGCCGAGCGCGTATTCCCACTGGCCGAATCTGCATGGAAGTTCGCGGAGAAGGCTGGGGCGTAGTTGATAATCCTCCCCGCCTGCGGGGAGGAACTTGGAGAGAGAGAAGAATGTCTTTATTCGATATGACCGGCAAGGTTGCCATCATCACAGGTTCATCGCGCGGCATTGGTCAGGCAATTGCCGAAGAAATGGCAGATCATGGCGCTAAGGTTGTGATTTCTAGCCGTACTATCGACGATTGCGCGGCCGTTGCCGCTGGTATCAATACCAAGCATACAGGCGCGGCGCTTGCCGTTGCCTCAAGCCTGTCGTCAAAGGAAAGCTTGCAAAATCTGGTTGATGAAGCGCGCAAGGCCTTTGGCAAAGTCGATGTTTTGGTCTGCAACGCCGCATCCAACCCGCATTATGGGCCGATGGCGACGATAACTGACGAGCAACTGCGCAAGACATTGGATAACAATATCGTGTCGCAGCATTGGTTGATCCAGATGGTCGTACCTGAAATGATAGAACGCAAATCGGGATCCATTGTCATCGTATCGTCGATTGCTGGCTTGCGCGGAACGCCGATCTTGGGTGCATATGGGATCACCAAGGCGGCAGATATTCAGATGACCAAGAATCTCGCGCGCGAATATGGCCCGCATAATGTGCGTATCAATTCGATCGCGCCCGGGCTGGTAAAAACCGATTTTGCGCGAGGCTTGTGGAAGAATCCAGAAAATTTGAAGGCATCAACCTCTGGCGCGGCGCTGGGCCGTATTGGTGAGCCGCGCGAAATTGCGGGTGCTGCGGTGTATCTGGCGTCCAACGCCTCAAGCTTTATGACCGGGCAAACAATTGTGATTGATGGAGGCGTCGTCGTATGAGTGGAGCATTAGAAGGCAAGATTGCCATCATCACTGGCGCGGGTTCAGGCATTGGCCGCGCGTCAGCCATCCGCTTTGCGGCCGAAGGCGCTAAAGTCGTTTTGGGTGACATGGCGGCATCGGTGCATGACACCGCGGCGATGATAGGTGATGCCGCGACTGCCGTGCAAATGGACGCAGGCGATGAAGCCGATGTGGCGGCGCTGGTCGCCAAGACAATCGCACAGCACGGCCATCTCGACATCGCCTTTGCCAACGCTGGTATTTCGGGCGGCATGGAAGGCATTTTCGACAACACCGTTGAAAACTTCACCAGCGTCCTGCGCGTCAACCTAATTGGCCCTTGGCTGATGGTGAAGCATGCGGGCAAAGTGATGGCGGACGCCGGCAATGGCGGATCGATCATCCTGACGGCAAGCGTCGCGGGTATCCGTTCCGGTGCTGGCGGCCCGCCTTATTCGGCATCCAAGGCGGGCGTTATCAATCTGGCGCAAGTCAGCGCGCAACAATTGTCAGGGACCAATGTCCGCTGCAACGCGATTTGCCCAGGGCTGACCGAAACGGGTATGACCAAGCCGACATTCGATTATGCCCGTGAAAAGGGTGTGACCGAGAAGATTGGCCGCCTGAACCCCTTGCGCCGCGGCGCGCAGCCAGAGGAACTTGCCAATGTTGCGTTGTTCCTGGCCAGCGACCAGGCTTCTTATGTCAACGGCCAAGCCATTGCCGTCGATGGCGGGCTGTCCAGTTCGCACCCTGTAACCCGTCAATTGACAGGACAAACCGCCGTATGAGCGACGAAGACCTAGGTTTCGTTTCCGACCGCCTCGCGCGAATCCCCGCGTTCGTTCAGGCCAATTATCTCGACAATGGCAAATTGCCATTCGCGTCGGTGTTGGTCGGCCGTGGCGACGATATCGCGCTGCAGTGGAGCTCTGGCGTCGCCGAAGATGCCATCTTCCGTATCGCGTCGATGACCAAACCGATTACCTCGGTCGCGTTCATGCAATTGGTGGAACAGGGCCTGGTGGCTCTGACGGACCCAGTCACAAAATATATCCCTGAATTTGCGCAATTGGGCGTTTTTGTGGGCGGCGGCGGCAATGTGCCGTTTATGACGCGCGCGCCAAAGACACAAATGCGGGTGGTTGACCTGCTGCGGCATACCGCTGGTTTCACCTATAGTTTTCAGGAACAAGGCAATATCGACGCGGCCTATCGCAAGACCGATGTCGAAAGCTGGACCAAAAACACCTCGCAGAGTGTGATTGATACGCTGGCGCAAATCCCATTGGAGTTCGACCCCGGCACGCAGTGGAATTATTCGGTTGCGACCGACATACTCGGCATCTTAGTGGAACGCATCAGCGGGCTTTCGTTGCCCGAATATTTCCAGACGCATATCTTCGCGCCTTTGGGCATGACGGACACTTTCTTTAAGGTGCCATCCGACAAAGCGGCGCGCATCCCCGAAGGCTTCGCCTTTGACCCCGAAACGAAAATGAAGCTGATCGACAAGGCGGGCGCCGACAGCATGTGGACCAAGGGCTGGTCATTCAATTCAGGCGGCGGCGGTCTGGCATCGAGCGTAGCCGATTATTATCGCTTCTGCCGAATGCTGCTCAATGGCGGCGCGTTAGATGGCGCGCAGATCCTCAGCCCAAAGACGATCGAGCTGATGACCGCAAACCATATTCCCGGCGGGCAGGACCTGACTCAAATGTCGAAATCACTGTTCAGTGAGGCCGAAATGGCGGGCATCGGTTTTGGCCTTGGTTTTGCCACCACCATCGACAGCGCGGCGACATTGACACCTTGCTCCACAGGCGATTTCTATTGGGGGGGCATGTATTCGACCGCCTTCTTTGTTGATCCGGTCGAGGATATCATCATGATTTTCATGACGCAGTTATTGCCGTCGACGACCTATCCGGTGCGCCGCGAGATCAAGACAATGATTTATTCGGCACTGGCGGCGTAGCCATCGGGTCCGCGTGCGGCTAAACCGCCGCAATCTCCACTTGGTTCACTGGCTCTGGCTTCGCCCGCGCGGCAATTAGGCTGCCGCTGACGATAAACACTGTCCCCAATAACACTGGCACGGTGACCGGTTCGGCAAAGAACAGCCAACCGAACAACGCCGCCCAAACAAAGGCAGTATATTCAACGGGTATCAAGATCTGCGCCTCCGCCCGCGCATAGGCCCAGCTTAAAAGTAACAGCGAGATGATCGACAATATCGCTGCGCCACCGATCAGGGGCGCATGAGCCGCACCAATGGGCTGCAAAAACCACGGTGCTGCAAAGCTGAGTGTTGCGGCGACGAAAATATTTTGAAAAAATGCGATTTCAATTGGCCCTGCGACCTGCGCCTGCTTGCGCGCGAGGATCAGGTTATAGGCAAACACAACCGCCGAAAACAAAACTGCCGCAGCGCCCCATAGATGCCCATTGGTATACTGTCCGCTCAACCGGCCAGCCACGATGATAACCACCCCGCCAAGCCCCGCCAGCGACGCCCAGATGGCTTCACGGCCAATTGTCTCCCCCAACATCACTGCGGCCAAATAGAGTGCGATGACCGGCGCGATAAAGCTAAGCCCGATGGCTTCAGCGAACGGCAATTTTGTCAGCGACCAGAAAAAGCTGATCGACATGACCGACGCGACCATGCCGCGCCACAAATGTATTTTCAGGATATGTGCTGGCGGCCATTTCTGCCGCGTACCGATAAACCACAGCCCCATGAACAACGCACCCAGGCAGTTGCGCCACATCACGGCGTTATAGGTGCCAAGGGACAAAGCCAGGTCCTTCATCGCCACATCCATCAGCGAAAATGTACCGATGCCCGCGGCAGCCACCATGAACGGGGTGAACGGACGCGGGTGGAGTTCAGCCATGTCTAAAGACTGTGTGCGGCAAGGTTATTGAGCGCGCCACCATCGACGCGGTAGACCGTCCATCCGTCCATAGGCGTTGCCCCCAGCGTCTTGTAAAAATCAATCGCTGGCGTGTTCCAATCAAGCACTGACCATTCGAGCCGCGCACAGTCGCGCTCGACCGCAAGCCCGGCAAGCGTGCCAAGCAAGGCCTTGCCAAGCCCCGACCCACGCGCATCCGGCCGGACAAACAAATCCTCCAAATACATGCCCGGCCGCCCTTCGAAGGTCGAAAAATTATGGAAGAACAAGGCGAAGCCCTGCGGCACGCCATCAATCTCGCCAATCAGCACCTCGGCATAAGGGCGCGGTCCGAACAGCTTTTGTGCCATCACCGCCTCGTCAAAACGCACCGCATGCGCCAGCTTTTCATATTCCGCCAAGTCGCGAATGAACTGCCCGATAAGCGATACATCGGCTGGCGTTGCAGCCCGTATGGAGAGGCTCAAGCCGCTTTTCCGTGTAACGTGTCCATGCTCACGCTTGCGCCTGCATCAATCTCTGCTGCCTTGGCTTCGACTAAGCGCACAATATGGCTGACCATGTCGTCATCCTCAACATGATGGTCGGTAACGCCGGACAGATAGACCATGTGCTTGCCATTGCCGCCGCCCGTGATGCCAATGTCGGTTTCGCGCGCTTCGCCGGGGCCGTTGACGACGCAGCCAAGAACCGAAAGCGACATCGGTGTTTTGATATGGCTAAGTGCATCCTCAAGCTTCTGCACCGTCCGGATAACATCAAAGCCTTGACGTGCGCAGCTAGGGCAGCTGACCACACGGACGCCGCGGGTGCGCAGGCCCAAGGCTTTCAAGATTTCATAGCCAACGCGCACTTCTTCTTCGGGTTCAGCCGACAGGCTCACGCGGATCGTATCGCCGATACCTGCCCACAGCAAATTGCCCATGCCGACAGAGGATTTTACGGTTCCGCCAATAAGGCCGCCCGCCTCGGTAATTCCAAGATGGATGGGGCAGTCAACAGCATCAGCAAGGCCCATATAGGCCGCAACCGCCAAGAAAACGTCCGACGCCTTCACCGCAACCTTATATTCGTGGAAATCATGATCCTGAAGCAGCTTGATATGGTCCAGCGCGCTTTCAGTCAGCGCCTCGGGGCATGGCTCGCCATATTTTTCAAGCAAATCTTTTTCAAGACTGCCCGCGTTTACGCCGATACGGATCGCGCAACCATTTGCCTTGGCGGCGTTAACTACCTCTTTCACACGCGCCGACGAACCGATATTGCCTGGGTTGATACGCAGGCAAGCGGCACCCGCGTCCGCCGCCTCAAGCGCGCGTTTATAATGGAAATGGATGTCTGCGACGATGGGCACATTGACCGCACGGACAATCTGTTTCAGCGCCGCTGTGCTCTCAACATCGGGGCAAGATACGCGGATGATATCAACACCAGCATCTTCGCAGCGGCGGATTTGGTCGATGGTTGCGCCCGCGTCACTGGTCAGCGTGTTGGTCATTGTTTGCACCGAAATTGGGGCATTGCCGCCAACGGGGACTTTACCGACCATGATCCGGCGGGACTGGCGGCGCGCGATATCGCGCCAAGGGCGTATAGAAGACATCCATTCGATATAGGCGGCTTGGCATTTTCCCGCAATCATCATCCTGAACTTGCTGCAATATGGTGTGCGTGGCAATGATTGCTGGCGGCTCGTTGGAGCGCGATGCTGACCTGTCAAGGCTCGCAACGCTTTCAGGCTGCACCCCCCTTGTCATGGATGATTCGCAAGCTGCCGATTTTTTATTAATTGATCTTCGCTCCGAAATGGAGGTACTCGAAGCTAGTGTTGCGCGGATTAACTATTATCTTTAGGCCAATAACAGCATGGCACTGATTTGGTCCACTATGGATGCGGCGGAAGAGATTTATGCGGCATCTCCGCTCTTCCAATATCATGTTATGGTCGATGCGCACGATGTCGAGGCAATGCCTATCTTGGGAGGAGCGTTTGGGCGGGAAAGCATGGCACGACTGCGAGACACAGATCGCGAGGTGGAATTTGCATCTTTGCACCGCATCAGCGACGAGCTGGCCGAATTTGCCAGAACGTTGGCACGCCTAGCTGAATCAGAACAAACATATAAAGCATCCGAAAAGCCTGTGTCTTTCCGTCCAGCGCCGCATGATGGTTTTCAGGAGTTTCCTGACAGCAGCCCGTCACGGATCATATGACCGGGCCGCCTAACCTGCGCGAAATAATTAAGCTGCGCCGGTTGCGTGACAGTTTTTTTCAGCCCGACCTGTTTGCTGACCCGGCATGGGACATCCTGCTTGATCTCAAAGCAGCGGCGCTGGAAGGGCAGCAGGTATCTGTATCCAGCCTGTGTATCGCGGCTGCAGTGCCACCAACAACGGCCTTGCGATGGATTACCGCAATGGCCCAAAGCGGCATGCTCGTGCGGCGTCAGGACCCGCCGGATGCCCGTCGCGTATTCATTGAGCTTTCTGCCGAAACTTCCGCAAAACTCGATGATTATTTTGCCGCGCTCACCACACGTTCGACGCCAATGATCTAATTAGGCTTGCCAAAGGCATTAAGCTTTGGCAAAGGCCCGCTTCCCGAGAGGGGCGCTTAGCTCAGTTGGTAGAGCATCTCGTTTACACCGAGAGGGTCAGCGGTTCGAGCCCGTTAGCGCCCACCATTCCCGAACATGACTTTATATACGATAAAGATCCCTTTTTAAGGGCGTTCGGACCAGTCTGCTGCACGGAGCAGCTTAACCTTATCAGCTTCATTCCATTCGACACCGCCAACAATCCGCCAAACTTCCTGGCCTTCACTGTCGTATAAAATGGTCGTCGGCAGCGCGATAGCGTTGTTGAAGGCAGCTAAGATTGCATTGTCAGCATCAGTATACGGCACAAGGTTTTTCACCCCCGTTTCTTTGAAAAATGCAAGGACGGGTGCGCTACCTTCCAAGTCTTGAGAGACCACAACAACGTTCATCCGGTCCTTTTCAAGCTTTGCCAGTGCATCCAAGGTCGGCATTTCGGCCTTACACGGCGCACACCAGGTCGCCCAAATATTCAGCAATAATGGCTTGCCGGCAAAATCCGCCAAGGTCACATCCTGCCCATTGGTATCAGCAAAGGGCGCCGTTGGCGCCTTCTGGCCCACATTCTTGTAACTAAGCGCTGCGCGACTACCATTTGCGCTTTTCAACATTATATCGTCTTGGACACCCGTACCTGAATTTACACCCAATGCGGGTTGCGCTTGCCCCTCCGCTTGGCTTTCTTTATCGCATCCAGCCAACACCAGAAGGATTAGGGCAATTACAAAGCGCATGTCGAATTCCAATAGCATGTGGGGCGGCCGGTTTGGCGATGGCCCTGGGGTCATTATGCGCGAGATAAATGCCTCAATCCCATTCGACAAGCGTCTTTGGCAGGAAGATATTGCCGGTAGTAAAGCCCATGCCGATATGCTGGCGTCGGCCGGCATCATTTCGAGCGCGGACAATGCCGCGATTCAGCAGGGTTTGGACGCGATCTATGCGGAATATCAAGCCAATGGCGTGCCCGAAGATCTGGCGCTTGAAGATATCCATATGGTGACTGAAACGCGGCTGCGCGATTTGATTGGCGAGCCTGCTGCACGGTTGCACACCGCGCGGTCACGCAACGATCAGGTGGCGACAGATTTTCGGCTGTGGGTTCGTAACGCGACAGAGGAAATCGATGCTGGCTTGCGCGCCTTTCAATCTGCGCTTGTTGCCCGCGCCGAAGAACATACCGAAAGCATCATGCCGGGCTTTACGCATTTGCAAGTGGCGCAGCCCGTTACGCTTGGCCACCATTTGATGGCGTATTACGAAATGGCCAAGCGCGACCGCAGCCGCTTTGCCGATTGCCGCGGTCGCCTGAACCTCTCCCCTTTGGGGGCGGCTGCATTGGCCGGCACATCTTTCCCGATTGATCGCGCCGCAACTGCGGCTGCGCTCGGCTTTGACGGGCCGATGGGCAACAGCCTTGATGCGGTATCCGACCGCGATTTCGCGCTTGAGTTTCTAACCGCCGCAGCACAGACCGCTTTGCATTTGTCGCGTCTTGCCGAAGAAATGATCTTATGGGCGTCGCAACCTTTCGGCTTCATTACCTTACCCGATGCGTGGTCAACGGGCAGCTCGATCATGCCGCAAAAACGCAACCCAGATGCCGCCGAATTGGTGCGCGGGCATTCAGGGCGCATCATTGGCTGCATGACCAGCCTTATGATCACCATGAAGGGTCTGCCATTGGCCTATTCAAAGGATATGCAAGACGACAAGCCACCAATGTTTGAAGCTTATGACCTGCTGGCTTTATCCATTGCCGCAATGACCGGCATGGTCGCCAATGTGACATTCAACGCCCCCCGCATGCGCGAAGTCGCCGCCATCGGATTTTCAACCGCAACCGACTTGGCCGACTGGCTGGTCCGCGCATTTGCCTTGCCCTTCCGTGAGGCGCATCATGTCACTGGCAGCGTTGTGAAGGCGTGCGAGGCGCGTGGCATTGGCCTTTCGGACATTACGGCGGATGACCTTGCGGCCATTAACCCAATGCTTGCCGGTTGCATATTGCCTGACCTGTCGATTGACGGCTCTGTCGCCAGCCGGACAAGCGCTGGCGGCACAGCGCCAGTGCGCGTGAAAGAAGCCATCGCTGCTGCACACAAGGAACTAAAGGCATGAAGTTGCAACCTATTCTGCTGATCATCACAATCGCAATGACCGCCGCTGCGTGCGGTAAGGTCGGCGACCTTGAACCCCGCACGGGCAACAGCTTGCCACCCAAGGCCTATGGCCAGATGACAGCGCAAACTGCAGCGATTTTGTCTACAGCATCGGTGCAAGCACGTCCTGGTCGTACGGACGAATTGCTGAAACGTTCCGACCGACGCGAGGACGACCCCTTTGACGTGCCACCGGGCGAGGAACCCATAGCGTTCAACCCCGAACAACCGACGCAATCCACCAAACCCAATCCAAAATAAGTCATAAACCATGAACCATTTTAATCTCATCAATGGCGTGCTGCACGCCGAAGATGTCGCGCTATCTGATATCGCGGATGCAGTTGGCACGCCGGTCTATGTCTATTCACGCGCGACATTTGAACGCCATGCGCAGGTCTTCCGCGACGCTTTGTCGGGCCTTGATAACCCGCATATTGCCTTTGCCGTCAAATCGAACCCCAATCTTGCAGTGCTGAAGGTTCTCGCGCGGCAGGGTTATGGCGCCGATGTCGTGTCGGGCGGCGAAATGGACCGCGCGCTTGCCGCCGGGATGGCAGCAGAAGATATCGTATTCTCAGGTGTTGGCAAAACGGCGGAAGAAATCACCCGCGCGTTGAAGGCAGGCATTGGCCAATTCAACATCGAATCGGAAGAAGAAGGCCGCGAGCTTGCAGACATTGCCACTTCCTTAGAACGTACCGCACATGCCGTGTTGCGTATTAACCCTGATGTCGACGCAGGGACGCATGGCAAGATTTCTACCGGCAAGGCCGACAATAAATTCGGCGTTGGTATTCACCGCGCAGCCGGAATTTACGCTCGGTTGGGCGCGCTGCCAAACCTGCATATGCGCGGTTTGGCGCTGCACATTGGCAGCCAGTTGACCAGCTTGGAGCCGCTTGAGACGGCCTTTACGAAAGTCGGCGCGCTTGTGCAGTTATTGCGTGGTCAGGGACATGAAGTTACCCATGTGGACTTGGGTGGTGGCCTTGGCGTGCGCTATCGTGACGGTGACAATCCGCCAGAGCCAGCCGATTATGGCGCTATGGTTGCGCGCGTGACCAAGGATTGGGGCGTCCACCTGATGTTCGAACCCGGCCGCGTTATCGCGGGCAATGCCGGCATATTGTTGACGCGGGTCATCCGCGTAAAGCCCGGCGCAGGTAACGCCCCGTTCGTGATCGTCGATGCGGCCATGAATGATCTGGCGCGCCCGGCGCTTTACGACGCATGGCATGATTTTGAAGCAGTTGCGCCCAACGGCGAAAAGATGATGGCCAATATCGTTGGCCCAGTGTGCGAAACTGGCGATACCTTTGCCATGGGGCGTGAGATTGATCCGGTTGCGGCCAATGACCTTGCCATTTTCCGGACCGCTGGCGCTTATGGTGCGACAATGGCGAGCACTTACAACAGCCGAGGGCTTGTGCCCGAAGTGCTGGTCGATGGTGACAGATTCGCAGTCGTCGCAGAACGGATCTCGCCTGAGACGATTTTAGCTGCGGAACATGTGCCCGACTGGCTGAAATAGGAAAATCGCGTTGGACCAGCTGCCGATATTTGTGAACCTGAAAGGCCGGAACGTCATTCTGGTTGGTGAAGGTGAAATGGCGGACGCCAAACGGCGGCTGATCGAGCGGGCTGGCGGCATCTGTGTCGATGCTCATGACATGGACGCGCGCATTGCTTTTGTCGCTATCGCCGACGAAGACGCGGCGCGGGCGTCTGCCGATGCGTTGAAGGCGCGCGGGTTACTCGTCAACGTCGTCGATCGCCCTGAAATCTGCGATTTCACTACGCCTGCCATTGTTGACCGCACGCCCGTTCTGGTGGCGGTGGGTACAGGTGGGGCGTCGGCGGGCATGGCAAAGGCCATTCGCCAGCGGATTGAGACATTGCTGCCCGAAACCGTAGGGCCGCTGGCCAATGCGATTGCCGGCGCGCGCAGCGCAATCCGCGTGCGCTGGCCCGAGGGTCCCCAGCGCCGCCGCGCATTGGACCAGGGCTTTGCCGCCGGCGGCCTGTTGGATCCATTCGGAAACCACACAGCCAACACGGTGGCACACTGGCTTGACGTGGCGCAAGAGCCCAAGGGCGACCGTATCATTGAAATCGCCTTGCTGTCGGTTAGCCCCGACGACCTGACGTTGCGCACCGCGCGGTTGTTGGGTGAGGCCGACCATGTTTTCCATCACGCAGATGTACCAACAGCAATCCTTAATCGTGCACGCGCAGATGCCGTGCGCCATGCAGGTGCGCCGCCCGTACCAGCGCCAGAGGGCCTGTCGCTGTTCCTGCGGTTGCCGTTAGCGCATGGATAGGGCATGACGTTCGCCTAAACAGTTGCAAGGTTTTCATTTTGTCCGTTTTCCCAACTCAAATTT
Organism: uncultured Sphingomonadales bacterium; assembly: GCA_937881525.1. Lineage (GTDB taxonomy): Bacteria > Pseudomonadota > Alphaproteobacteria > Sphingomonadales > Sphingomonadaceae > Sphingorhabdus_B. The sequence goes on from CALGEE010000551.1 coordinate 18,949, forward strand.
GTTTCTACGGCTGCGGCAACATGGGCGGCGCGATGCTGCGTGGTTGGCTTGCCGCCGGTGTGGCGCCAGATACTTTCCATATTGTTGACCCCGTCGCCGAAAACCTGCCCACAGGCGTCGCGCGATCACGGTCGGCACAGGACATTGGGCGGCAATTCGATATCGTGGTGCTTGGAATCAAGCCGCAGCTTTTGCCATCGCTTGCACCCGACATTGCGGCATTGCTTGCCCCCGGGGCATTGGTTATTTCGATCCTCGCTGGCACAACGTCACACACGCTGGGCAAGGCCTTTCCCGACGCGCGGATCGTTCGGCTCATGCCCAATTTAGCGGCAGCCATCGGCAAATCGCCGCTTGCACTCTTTGCGCCAGACGGAATGAAACGCGCGGATATCGCACATTGGCTCGCGCCTTTGGGCTCGGTCATCTGGATTGAGGACGAAGGCCAAATGGACGCTGTCACGGCGCTGGCCGGATCAGGGCCGGCCTTTGTCTACCGCTTCATCGACGCGTTGATCAAGGGTAGCGAAGCGGCTGGGTTACCACGCGACATCGCCACGCAATTGGCGCTGTCTATGACCGAGGGCGCAGCGATACTTGCCGCGTCATCGCCGCAAACGCCAGATGCATTGGCGGCACGCGTCACCAGCACCGGCGGGACTACAGCCGCTGGCCTAGCCGTGCTTGATTCAGCGAACGCCTTGGAAGCATTGATGACACAGACGCTGCGCGCCGCACGCGACCGTGGAACAGAATTGGCAAAGGGAGACGTCACATGAAATTAAAAATCGCACTCGCCTTCACCTGTGCTTTAGCGCAGCCAGCCGCGGTATGGGCAGCAATTCCGCCTTCTACTGCACAAGCGGCCGCCAACCTTAGCAAAGCGGGATCCATTGAAAATTTTGATCTCTCCCAGCTTACCGACGGCATTGCGGACGGCACGCTAAACAGCGAAGCTATCACCGCCGCATATCTTGCGCGGATTGCCGCAGTGGACGATAGCGGACCAACGCTCAATGCGGTCATTGCGACCTTTCCCGACGCACTTGACCAAGCACGCGCGACGGACACGGAATTGCGTGCGGGTACATATCGCGGGCCGATGCACGGCATTCCCATTCTGGTGAAGGACAATGTCGAGGTTGCTGGCCCCATTGCCACAACCGCTGGATCGCTTGCACTTGCAGGCAATATCACCAATCGTGACGCGCCGCTCATCGCCCGTTTGCGTGCGGCAGGTGCCGTGATCTTGGGCAAAACCAATTTGAGCGAATGGGCCAATATCCGGTCGGACAATTCAACCAGCGGCTGGAGCGCGGTCGGCGGCCTGACCAAGAACCCGCATGCGCTTGACCGCAACAGCTGCGGCTCATCAAGCGGCAGTGGATCCGCAGCAGCGGCGGCCCTTGCCGCGGGAACCATTGGCACCGAAACCGATGGCTCCATCACCTGCCCTGCTGGTGTAAACGGCGTTGTTGGGTTTAAACCAACCGTTGGCCTTGTCTCACGCCGTTATGTTGTGCCCGTCAGCCATAGTCAGGATACCGCCGGACCCATTACCCGCTCAGTGCGTGATGCGGCGATTATGCTGACCGCGATGGCTGGCACCGACCCGCAGGACGCGGCGACGGTGGATGCAGACCGCTGGCGCGGCAATTACGCCGCTGGCTTGTCCGTCGATGCTTTGAAAGGCATGCGCGTTGGTGTGATCCGCGCGCCCACTGCCGACGCGTTGCTATTCGACGCCGCGATTGCCAAGTTGAAGGACGGCGGCGCAGAGATTGTCGTCCTCGATGCCAGCAAGATTGATCGGCAAAAAATCGGACAGGGCGAATTTAAGGTTTTGCTCGCCGAGCTTAAGGCAGACCTTGCCTCCTATTTACAAGGCCTGCCTGAGGGCCTTGTCCCGCACAAAACATTAGCCGACGTGATCGCTTTCAACACCGCCCATGCCGACAAGGAACTGCAATATTTTGGACAGGACACGTTCGAGACGGCAGATAAGGAAAAAGGCCTTGATGACCCAGCCTATCTGCAGGGGTTAGCAACGTCACGCGGGCTTGCCACAAATGCGCTGAACCAGTTGTTTGCCAACAACAAGGTTGATGTCATCATTGCTCAGACCAACGGCCCCGCATGGATATCGACATTGGACAAGGGTGATGCATTTTCGGGACCAAGCGCCAGCCAGTTGCCCGCCGTTGCTGGCTTCCCGCATTTGACTGTACCCATGGGACTGTCATCTGGGCTTCCGGTCGGGCTGAGCTTCATTGGCCCGAAATGGCATGACTACAATGTCCTGAAAGCGGGCTTTGCGTATGAGCAGCTTTCCAAAGCGCGTGTTACGCCGCAATTTCCTGCAACCATAGCGAGCAAATAAATGGCATTCGGGAAACCTGATCTGGGCAGCATCATGCCAAAGGGCGCGGCCTTTGACCCTGCTTTGGTCAACAAAGTAATGGGCAAATTTGGTCATAGCGGGTTTCTTGACATGGAATATGTCGGGCATGGCGATGATTGGGTTGAGCTTTCCGTCGACTGGCGAGAGGACCTTGTGGCCGACCCCGAAACCGGCATACTGGCCTCTGCCGTCATCATAAGCCTGATAGATAAAGCGGCCATCATGTCGATTTGGACCAAACTTGGCGAATTCAGACCGCAAGTCACGATGGACCTGCGGATTGACTATCTGCGGCCTTCCCCATCAGGCGAACGCGTCTATGGCCGTGGCATCTGCTACCATTTGACCAACAGCATCGGTTTTGTGCGCGGCTTTGCCCATAATGGTAATCCAGACGAGCCATTGGCCCATGCGAGCGGCACATTCATCCGCATCGGAGACCGGGTATAATGACCGAATTGCCATTGGCCCTTCCGCCTTATGCCCTTGCGCTCGACATGGCGATCGTCGACGAACTGGACGGCGCGCCGGTCATCGGCATGCCCTTTACTGACCGCGTTCAGGGGCGTCCCAACTTCCTGCATGGAGGGGCCATTTCCGGCCTGCTCGAGATTGCGGCCATCGTCGCTATTCACCAGGCGTTACGCGCAAAAGGCAGCGGTGCCGCCATCAAGCAAGTTAATGTAACCGTGGATTTCATGCGCGGTGGCATGAGCCAGATGACTTTTGCTGTTGGCGAGGTCACGCGCCTTGGCCGTACCATGGCCAATGTTGAGGCACGGGCATGGCAGGAAGACCGCGATAAGCCCATCGCCATGGGCTATATGCATTATCTCATTAAGGCAAAACGTCCAGTTTAAGTGGGTTTAGGCCTCGCCATGCGTCTCGATAAGTGCGCTAGCGATGGCTTCTTCGGGGGTTTTGTCACCCCAGATAATGAATTGAAACACAGGATAAAAACGCTCGCATTCGTCAATCGCGACGTCAATGATGGTCTGTGCCTGATCGACACCAAGCAGCCCGTTCGACGCCATTAAGCTGCCGTGGCGGAACAATAATATGCCATTGGCCGACCACATGTCGAAATGGCCAAGCCACAATTGTTCGTTGATGAGGCCTAAAGCGGTGTAGACGCTCGCGCGCTTGTCACTTGGCACCGTTATGTCGGGCAATATGATGAGTTGAAGGGCATTGTCCTCCTCACGCCAAATTGCGCGCATCTGATAGCTGGCCCAGCTACCCTTATATTCAGCAGTTATTTCGTCTTCGCCATCAAGTTCAAACGACCATCCGCGGGCTTCGAACAAAGCCGCGAGCATATCTACGGGCGCGGATTCGTCGCGCTCGAATTGCTCATATTGTTCGTCGGTATCGTGCATGTTGATTGCGCCTGTCGAGTTGCGTCGGGTCTGCCCCTTGACTGACTCGCACGCAAGGGGCTTGCGTCAACGCGCAACACAAGGCTGTGGGCCCGCTGTGGAAAAGTTTAATTTGGACGTTACGCAAACTTGGTCGCAGGCTTCGCCTTGGCAGGTGCTGCGCTACCTTTTGCCTGCAGGGCAGCTTCCAAGGCGGCAACGCGCTTACCAAGCGCATCGGCTTCGGCGCGTGCATTGGCCGCGAGGGTTTTGACGGCATCAAATTCTTCGCGCGATACAAGGTCAAGACCGCCAGCCCACTCGCGCGCGCGCTCGCGCATGCTCGCCTCGGCCTCACGGCCCATTCCGGCCACGGTTCCGGCAACACCGTTCAATACTTTGGCCAAATCGTCAAAAATGCGCTTTTCGCTTTGCATGTCATTCACTCCATTGCGGTCGGCGGGTTAACCGCCACTACCTATTTGGGAAGTCACCGCCGGAACGTAAAGGCTTTCTGCATCGGGATTTAGATTATCAATCTGAAAATTCAGGATTGCGGCGAAGCTTATCCAAACCAAATAGGGCACCATCAACCAGGCAGCAGCCTTGCGAACCCGTGCAAATGCGACCGTGGTGGTGATTGCCATGACCAGCATGACCAAGATGATATAAAAAGCAGCGGTGACTTTGTGGTAATGGAAAAAAACCGGCGACCATGTAAGATTTATCAGGAATTGCGTTACAAACAGAGCAATTGACGGCGTCTGGTAACGCGATCCACGCGCGTGGAGCACCATCGCAAAGGCAAGCCCCATCAGGAAAAATAGCGTTGGCCAAACCACACCAAATACCCAGCCCGGGGGCTGTGCGGCTGGCTGAATTAAGGTTTGATACCAAGCATTTTGCGTCGTTGATCCTGCAACCACCCCGGAAAGCGAGCCCAGAAGCATAATGACAGGGATCACGAACAATGCCCAACGCACTAACGATGTGCGTGGCTGCGAACTGGATACGAGTCGGCTCATGACATGACCCCGATCTTGGTTAGCGCGATTCGGAGGAGACGCGTTCATTCACAACATAAGCATCGGCGGTATATAGAACAAGGCCGCCTACCCAGTTGGATAGACGGCCCGTTTATATGATTACCGGCGCTATCTACACCGATATTGACGTTCTTATTTGCGTGTACCGGACAAGCCCATCGAACCAAAGGCGCCAGCCTTCACTTCGCCCGTCATCGCATCGCCAGAGACCGTTGCAGTCGCATCCAGATGCATTGGCATGGGAACAGTGATGTCCATGCCCCAGCTCAGCGTGTCGCCATCAACTGTGCCGCTGGCGATGTCCATCGCGCCGAGGCCACCCGACATTTGGCCTGAAAAGCTGCTGCCGTCGCTGTTGACGGTCAGTACGGCTTTCTGGTCACCCATTGGGCTTTTGATTGTTACGTCCCAATCACCATCAACTTCTGCCATATTATTGCTCCTTATTTAGCACTGTTGCTTGCATTGGTGTTAGCAGCTTCAGTCACCATTTCAATTGGCAATCCAAGCGCTTCCAACTGCGGCTTTACCTTCGCCGCATCGCCCACAATGAGCCAGGTGATCTCCGAAGGATCAACCTTGGCGCGCATTTCGTCATTCAATGCTTTCGCGGTTAGCGCAGTATATTTAGCCGCAACCGTTTCGGCATAATCAAATGGTCGTTTGTTCAAACGATCCGACTGCATTTGCCCAAGCACAGCCGACGATTGTTCATAGCTGCCGGGCAGTTCAAGAACATTGCCCTTGATCGTCTTTTCCAGTTCCTCAGCAGTGACAGGCTTAGCACCGTTAAAGTCCTTCAACTGGTCCATCAGCACCTTGACCGATGGTCCTGTCTGGTTGGTCTGAACGGGCGCGAACATATAGAAAGGCACGCGGTCTTCGGCACCGTTGACTTGGCTGCGCACGCCGTAGGACCAGCCCTTGGTCTCGCGCAGGTCCATGTTGATACGCGACAGGAAGTCACCGCCAAAAATCTCGTTAGCGGCACGCAGGGTCAGCAAATCGTCCGATCCCTTGGCATCCAGAACAAGGCCAGCGAGCACCAAGGATTGCGGCGAATTTGGACGATCAATCAAAAGGATCCGTGATTCCGGCGCAGGCACCGCAACGGCAAAATTCTTTGCCGGCGCCGGGGCTGCATTTGACGTCCATTTGCCGAAACGCACCTCAAGCATCGGCTTGATTTCTTTCAGGCTGGTGTCGCCGACGACGAAAATCTCGGCCTTGGCAGGGTGCACCCATGATGTGTGGAAATTCACAACATCATCGCGGCCGATAGCGGCCACCGTTTCTGCATAACCGCTACCTGTTTGTGGCCCACCATAAGGATGGCCTTTGCCGTACAGCAATGGCGGCAGGCGGCGCACCGCGATGCCCTGTGGCTGGTTATTTTCCGACTTGATCCGCGTGAGTTGCTGAACGCGAACGCGCTCCAGTTCGTTGGTCGCAAAGGCTGGATTTTTGATCACATCCGCAAGCAAATCGAGCGACAGTCCAAGATTTGGCTTTACCGCGCGCAGGCTGGCAACCGTCCGGTCAAGCGACGAACCCACGCTCACGTCGGCCCCGAGCTTCTCTTCGGTTTCGGCGATCTGGGTCGACGTTAAGCTTGTGGTGCCCTCCGACATCATCGTCGACATCATCGATGCGATTCCGCGCTTGTCGGCGGGATCGGCAGCATAGCCAGCGTTAAAGCTGACGGCCACGCGCACCGTTGGAACCGCCGCGCGACGTGCAAAGAATACCTTGATGCCATTGCTCAAGGTCGTTTCTTCGACCGTTGGGAAGTCAAGCGCTGGCGTGCCGGTTGGCTCAGGAAACGTGCTGCGGTCTTGAAAGCTGAGCGGCGAGGACACTAGATTGTCTTCGCTGCCTGGAGGGGCGTAAAATGCAGGTGATGACAGCGTGCCAGTCCGGCTACCCGCTCCGGCAGCGACTTCTTTGTAAACTTCACGCTCGCCGGGCTCGACACGGATTTCCAGCACGGGGCGGGTAAGCCATTTCTGCATCGCAGCCTTTACTGCCGCTGGCTTAGCCGTTGCGAGGCGCTGCAATTCCTTTTTGTAGAAATCGGAATCGCCGACATATAACTGGCCTTCGGCTAAGGCGACGGCCTTGCCGCCAAAGCCACCGACTTGTTCAAGCCCATAAATTTGCGCGGCAATGTTGCTCGTGGCAACGCGCTGGACTTCCTCGGCAGTTGGACCGGTTTTGATATAATCCGCCAATATCTGGTCGAGGCGCTTTGCGACAGCATCGGCATCGGCCCCTGGCTTTACATCAACCTGGATATTGACAAGGCTGCCGTGGACGAATGGAATGAGATACGCAGACGCGCCAACAGCAGTCTGTTCCTGACGGACAAGGATATTATCCAGACGCGAACTCGACAGTCCGCCAAGCGCGCTCATCGCGATGAACAATGCATTGGCATCGGGGTCTGCAAGACCCGGCACCACCCAATTGCGATAGATGCGCGTGGTCGGCACCTTGTCCTTCATGCCGATTTTGATGTCTTTTTCGAGCGTTGGCACAAGCGCATTGACCGGGGCCACATCTTTGCCGCGCTTAATCTTGCCGAACCATTTTTCTACCAATGGCTTGGCCTCCGCCGCATTGATGTCACCGGCCAGAACCAAAATCGCATTATTTGGGCCATAATGGTCGATGAACCAGTTTTTCATATCATCGAGCGAAGCCGCCGACAGGTCTTCAAGGCTGCCGATCGTACTATGATGATAAGGGTGGCCAACGGGGAACAATGTCCCTGACTGCTTATAACTGACCAAACCAAATGGCTGATTGTCACCCTGACGCTTTTCGTTGGAAACAACGCCAATCTGGTTATCAAGCTTTTCCTTCGTCACGGCGTTGAGCAAAAAGCCCATACGGTCGCTTTCAAGGAACAATGCAGCTTCCAGCGCCGTGGTCGGCACGGTCTGGAAATAATTGGTGCGGTCCAACCATGTGGTCCCGTTCAGGTCGGTCGCGCCGATTTTCTTGGTATATTCAAAGTAATCGCCCGGCGCATTTTCGCTGCCGTTGAACATAATATGTTCGAACAAATGGGCATAGCCGGTTTTGCCCTTTGGCTCATTCTTGGATCCGACGCCATACCAGATCGACACGGCAACAATGGGCGCCTTGCGGTCTTCATGCACCAAAACCGTCAGGCCGTTGTCGAGGGTGAATTTTTCATGCGGAATATTGACCGCCTCCACCAATTTCGAAACGGGCGCTGCTGATTGCGCAAAGGCGGGTACCTGCGCCGCGAGCACCGAGCCTGACATCAAAAGCGCGAGGGTCAATTTCCGGATCATATTTTGCTCCTAAAGTTTAAAAACCATTGCCGCCAAAGATAGCGGCAACACAGGCAAACACAATGTGGTGCTACAAAGTTTTCGATAAACGGCGTTTAGGGCCGATAACGGCGCTTTGCATGTCTGACGGCGTCGGCCCATTCGAAATGCACAGGCTTATACCCGCCTGCAGCGAACAATTTCATCTGGTCGGTATAATGCGGCGATTCAGGGCGGGTGGTCGCCGAACCATAAGGCTGGATCGATTCCGATTGCACCTTGCCGTCCTTGTCCCATCGCATCAGCATGATATAACTATCGCCATGGCGGACGCGCATGTTACCATCGGCTTGCTCTGCATCCCATATCGTTGTCGCGCGCAAGGCGTCGCTGCCGCCCAGCATTGCCAAATCGACATTGCCGCGCCGTAAGCGTTGAATGTCGGCAAGTGGCGGATCAATCCGTCCGAAGCGGTCTTTAAACTCTGTGACAGCCTCCTGCAGGGTTTTTCGGGCATCGGGCATCTCCTCTCCCAGCCAGTTTCGCCGCGCGCCAAAGCGGATGATGCGTTCAGCAATGGCGTCAGCACGGCCCTTGCCATCGCTTGACCAATCCCAACTGGCGAGTAGCTTTTGCGCTTCGGCAAGCTCGGCTGAGTCTTTCAAATCCAGCGCGGCAAAGGATGCCATCCACGCCCCAACCCAGCTTTTTTGGCTATAGATCATGTCCATCTTAATCGCGAGCAGCTCTTGCGGCGTGATCGAGCTATCGGCGGCCAGCAATTCGGTTGCGCGCAGGCCACGATTGGTCATGCCAAGTTCAATGCCCAAATAAGGTGAATAGTCCGCCGGCTTCATTTCCGAGCCCGGACCCGCCGCCAGAAACGGAGTGTTGTTGGCGTTTTGGACAAAGCCCGACGCAGGATCCACAATCTTGGGATAACGGGCAAAGCCAACGGGCCCTTCCCACATCACCGCCGATGTATCGCCCGGAAGCAATTTCGTGTAGTCATATCCCGGCTTACGATTAGGAAAGAGGGCATTGTAAATATAAGCAATGCGCCCAGTTTTGTCGGCATAAATGAAATTCGTCGCGGGAATGCCGCCTATCGACATCGATTGGGTCCATTCGTCCCAATTCGTCGCTTTGGTGTTGCGATAATATTGCTCAACGACCTTTACATTGTCGATTCCCGCATAACGGATTGCAAAATAGCCCTTGTCATTTTTGATGACTGGTCCGTGGATGGAGCGGTATACCCTTTGCGGTACGGGCAAATTGAACGGGCCTATTTTCACCGTCAACCATACGCGCTTTGATGATAGCGGCATCCATTTGCCATCATAACGATATTGGTCGCCTGCCTTGTTCATCACCAATTTATAGACATCGATCAGGTCAGGGCGGTTAACGGTATTGGTCCAACCCAAATGACGATTATGGCCCAGCAATACGAAAGGCGATCCGGGGAACAAGGCGCCAGCCATATCCAGCCCCTCGCCCGAATGGGTGATGGCTTCGTACCACGCGACATGACCCTCATAAGGCTGGTGCGTATTGGAAATAAGCCATGTTTTGCTATCGGCCATACGCTTGGGCGCAATGGCAAAGGCATTGGAACCGTTCATTTCTGGGTCGCGACCGATCGGCGTCATCGGCGCCGCACTTTCCTGTGGCTGCGGCTTACCTTCGGTCAACGCGCCAATCGCACTATCCAAACCGTAAAAGAACGGCGCGCGCAGCACAAAACCTGTGACAATATCTTGTCCGGTTGCGGGAAACAGCTTCGACAGGCGGACTTCTTCTGGATGTTTTGCGGCATAATGGTTCACACCAGCGGCATAGGCCTCTGCTACCGCACGGACTTCGGGCGACAATTCCATATAGCGCGTCTCGGCAGTCTCCCGCGCGCCCAGCAAGTGCATCACATAGTCGACCTTGGCCCCATCGGAACCGGCAAGCGCGCCATAGCGCCCACGCGTCATGGCCACGACATCCTCTATCGTCGAAAAATCATCTTCCGCATGGGCAAAGGCCAGACCATAAGCGGTGTCGGCATCAGTCTTGCCATTGATGTGCGGCACACCAAATTCATCGCGCACAATTTCTACGTCATAGGTGCGCGACGGCGCTTCATATCCGGTCGCTGCCAGCGGTTCCCAAAGCGCGCCTGCACCCGCAACGACACCCACAAGCGCCAAAGACACCCACAAAAAAATCCGCATTATACTCTCCCCCTGCAATGACACCTTGTCACATCGGTCCATTTGCTTACATCATCGGCATAACCAAGATTTACGGAAAGGAAAGTCCCTCGATGCATCGCAGCTTCTTTGCCCTTGCACTTGCAAGCGCCGCAATCACCCCCGCATTTGCGCAAGCCGATGTCATTGGATCGGGCGTATCGCCGTCCGCGGCCGCGCATTCGCAAACACGGCCCATCAATTTCGCGACGACCGCGCCAACGTCCGGCGCGCTGGTAATATTGATGCGCAATGCAACGCTGCCATCGAATGTGGTTGATGCGGCAACGGCGCAAGCAGTGAACGCGGCCATCGCTTCGGCAAAGTTTGAAGGCAAAGAGGGCAGTTCCTTGTCGCTGCGCGGCATTGGCAGTTATTCCCGCATCTTATTGAGCGGCGTTGGCGAGGAGGGTGACCACGTCACCCACATCCGCAACGCATCGGGCAAAGCCGCGCAGGATTTGCGCGATGAGGTACAGCCAGTGACGATCACAGGCTCCCTCAATCATGACGAAGCCGCTTCCGCCGCTTTGGGCTATGCCATGGGCCAATATCGGTTTGACCGCTATAAAACCGTCGACCGCAAAGCGCCGCCCACAAACCCCGTGACCATCGTCAGCAGCGATGCGGGCAGCGCAGAGGCTTTATGGAAGTCGCGCCATGCGTCCTTAGCCGAAGGCGTAGCCTTATCGCGCGATCTGGCCTCCGAGCCTGCTAATGTGATTTACCCTGAAACGTTTGTTGAGCGCGTCCGAGTCGCATTTGGCAACACAGCGAACGTCAAGATTGAAGTGCTGGACGAACCGATGATGCGCAAACTGGGCATGGGGTCGCTTGTTGGCGTCGGACAGGGTTCACGCCGCCCATCGCGCCTGATGATCGTCGAGTATCGCGGCGCTGGCGATGGCGCGCCATTGGCGATGGTCGGCAAAGGCATTACATTTGACACCGGCGGCATATCGCTCAAGCCCGGTGCCGGCATGTGGGAGATGAAGGCAGACATGTCCGGCGCGGCCAACATCATGGGCGCTGTGTTATCGCTCGCAAAATCAAAGGCGCAGGTGAATGTGATCGGCGTTGCCGCGCTGTCTGAAAATATGCCCGGCGGCAATGCGCAGCGTCCCGGCGACGTCGTGCGCACGATGAGCGGCAAGACCATTGAGATCCTGAACACGGACGCCGAAGGCCGCTTGGTGTTGGCGGACGCCAATGAATATGTTGTGGCCAATAAAAAACCCGGCGCTTTGGTGAACATGGCGACGCTGACAGGCGCTATCGTTGGCGCACTGAACGACGAATATGCCGGACTGTTCAGCCGTGACGACCGGTTGGCAGCAGCGGTTACCGCCGCGGGCACCGCAACGGGTGAAGATGTGTGGCGGATGCCGCTCCATAAAAATTATCTCAATGATATGAAATCCGACATTGCCGACATCAAAAATGTGGTTGAAGGCGGCAGACCCGGCGCAGGTCTTGGCGCGACCTTTGTTGGCTTCTTCGTTGATAAAAATGTCCCTTGGGCGCATCTTGATATTGCGGGCGTCAACTGGGCGGACAAGGCCGGCCCGGTGACGCCAAAGGGGGCATCAGGCTGGGGCGTGCTGCTGCTCGATGCGCTTGCCCGCAATTGGAAATGATATCGGCGGCGTCGCATTTCTGATCACAAACCTTTGTTAGAAATTGTTTGTTTTAACATTGATAACACCCCCCGGGGGGGTGTTCGAGTTGGGCAGCAGAGGGTCTAGGCGGCCTTGTGGTTAGCGTGCTCAGGCAGCTAATGCGATTTGCTCCCGACCTCAGCTTTGCCAAGCATATTATACATGACCTGCTGTCAATAATGACTGAAGGGGGTTCAATCGCACGAGGTCGCACGATTTTTTAGTTTTCTAATATCCCTTTCAAACCGCAATCTGCCGTGATAGGGCTCCCAAAGTAAAACCTGTTTTATCTAAAAAACGGGACGAGGGAGTGTATTATGAAAGATTTTAATCGCACCGTTTCACGTCGGGAACGCATTGGGCTTATTGGTGTTTCTGCGCTGGCGATGATATTGGCAAATCCGGCAGCTGCTCAGGATGCTGCAGCGCCGCAGTCGAGCCAGGAAGTGGCGGATGAGGATGGCATTGTTGTTACAGGCTCTCGTATCCAGGGCACGGATGCTTTTAATAGTCCCGATCCGATTACTGTAATCGACCCCGAAATTTCAGCCAAAGAGGGCCGCTTTGATATAGCCTCAACGCTTCAAAGCTCGCCAGTGGCCGCAGGGTCCACGCAGATCACATCTGCTATTTCTTCTAACTTCGTGACCGCGGGCGGTCCGGGGGCACAGACGGTCGACCTCCGCGGGCTCGGCCCCAATCGTACGCTCGTCTTGCTTAATGGGCGCCGCGCTGGCCCTGCTGGAACCCGCGGCTCCGTTTCGTCATTTGATCTCAATGTGTTGCCACAATCTATCGCGAAATCGATCGACATCGTAAAAACGGGTGCATCTTCGATTTATGGTTCTGACGCCATAGCCGGCGTCGTGAATATCATGACGAAGACGACCCTGGATGGTCTGTACCTTAATGCCAACGTCTCAGCCCCACTGGACAGCGGTGGGGAAGAATACCGCATAAATGCCATTTACGGGAAACAGTTCGAACGTGGCCATCTAATGATTGCGGGCGATTACAGCCGAACCAACGAATTAAGGC
>CALGEE010000552.1 GCA_937881525.1 uncultured Sphingomonadales bacterium
CATGCCGACAACCCTATTGATTTTCAGGAGTTCATGGTGATGCCGGTCAGGGCTGGCTCGATATCTGAAGCTGTCCGATGGGGATCTGAAATATTCCACACGCTCGAGAAGGGTCTGCATGAAAAGGGTCTCGCGACCTCGGTTGGCGACGAAGGTGGTTTTGCACCGAATTTGGCATCCACACGCGCCGCGCTCGATTTCATAATGGCCTCGGTTGAAAAGGCTGGGTTCAAGGCTGGCGACGAAGTGGTATTGGCGCTGGACTGCGCCGCAACCGAATTTTTCCGTAATGGCAAATACGAGATATCCGGAGAGGGGCTTTCGCTCTCACCGCACGAAATGGCGGATTATCTCGCGGCATTGTGCAAGGACTATCCGATATTGTCGATCGAAGACGGTATGAGCGAAGATGATTTTGAAGGTTGGAAGGCCATCACGGACAAAATTGGCCAAGAGGTTCAGTTGGTGGGTGATGATTTGTTCGTAACCAACCCGGAGCGTCTTTCCATGGGAATTGGCAAGGGTTTAGCAAACTCTTTGTTGGTGAAGGTTAACCAAATTGGTACCCTAACCGAGACGCTCGCCGCCGTGTCCATGGCGCACCGTGCGTCTTACACGGCAGTTATGTCGCACCGTTCGGGCGAAACCGAAGATGCGACGATTGCTGACCTTGCCGTAGCAACCAATTGCGGTCAGATCAAAACCGGAAGCCTTGCGCGTTCGGACCGGCTAGCCAAGTACAACCAGCTTATCCGTATTGAAGAAGAACTTGGCGCTTCTGCGGTATATGCTGGACGGAGCATTTTCCGCTGAGCCCGATTTTCTTGCCATTTCGTGTAAAATATGATTCTGTTAAATGATGGTCGGCAGCAATAAAAAACCCGAATATTTAAAATCGGTTGTTGGCCCCGCACTGGCGCTTTTGGCCTTGCTTGGCATTGCATCTTACGCCTTGCTTGGCCCGACGGGGATTATCGCCTGGACCGATTATCGTTCGGCACTGAGCGAACGGAAAGTTGAATTGGCAAAATTGAAAAAGGAACGTGACGCTCTGCGTAACCGGCAATTATTGCTGGATCGGGATAATGTCGACCCCGACTTGGCTGGGGAATTAATGCGCAAGGAATTGAACGTCGTTGCCCCTGATGAGGTTGTCGTTCCACTAAAGTGATGCGGCGCGCACAAAATGAATAGCTATTTACTGCTTTCCGCAGCGGAAAAGCGCTTTTCAGACAGGGGCATTGTGATTAGGCACTTTGCATGCGCAATTAAAAGTTCCACAAAAGGAAATAATTTTGGCCACCGCCCCAGTGAAGAAGACATCATCCAAAAAGGTCAGTGTAAGCGAGGATGCAGCCCGTGCCAACCGCGAGCGTCCGGATGAGCCGAAGCCATATAAAGCGCGCAAGGAAGAGCTTTTGAAGTTCTACCGCGACATGCTTCTTATTCGCCGGTTTGAAGAAAAGGCAGGGCAGCTTTATGGCCTTGGTCTTATTGGTGGTTTCTGCCATTTGTATATCGGGCAGGAAGCGGTGGCGATTGGGCTGCAATCCGCGCTGACGCCGGGTAAGGACAGCGTGATAACAGGATATCGTGACCATGGTCACATGCTGGCCTATGGCATAGATCCAAATATCATCATGGCCGAACTGACAGGCCGCGCAGCTGGCATATCAAAGGGTAAGGGCGGGTCGATGCACATGTTTTCGACAGCGCACAAATTTTACGGCGGACATGGCATTGTTGGGGCGCAGGTGTCACTGGGTGCGGGCCTTGCCTTTGGGCATAAATATGCGAACGACGGCGGTGTGTGCCTTACCTATTTCGGTGATGGTGCGTCCAATCAGGGGCAGGTGTACGAAAGCTTCAACATGGCCGAGCTTTGGAAGCTGCCTATCATCTTCGTGATTGAAAATAACCAATATGCGATGGGTACAAGCGTTAACCGCGCGTCATCCGAAGACCAGCTGTACCGTCGAGGTGAAAGCTTTCGCATTCCCGGTATTCAGGTAGACGGTATGGATGTGCTTGCGGTCCGAGGAGCGGCCGAAGTTGCGCTGGATTGGGTGCGTAGCGGTAAGGGCCCTGTATTGTTGGAAATGAAAACCTACCGTTATCGGGGGCATTCCATGTCCGACCCTGCCAAGTACAGGAGCCGCGACGAGGTCCAGTCCGTGCGCGACAACAGCGACCCGATTGAAGGATGCAAGGCGTATCTCACTGAGATGGGTGTCGGCGAAGATGCGCTGAAGCTGATCGAAAAAGAAATCCGGACAATCGTAAACGAAGCTGCGGACTTTGCCGAGACGTCACCGGAGCCCAATCTTTCCGAACTCTATACCGACGTTCTGGTGGAGCAATATTGATGGCAATCGAACTTAAGATGCCCGCGCTTTCGCCAACGATGGAAGAAGGCACCTTGGCCAAATGGTTGGTCAAGGAAGGCGACAGTGTGAAGTCAGGCGATATCCTTGCTGAAATCGAAACCGATAAGGCTACGATGGAGTTCGAAGCGGTCGACGAAGGCGTGATTGCGTCTATCACGGTCGCTGAGGGCACGGATGGCGTAAAGGTTGGTTCGGTCATTGCGCTGATTTTAAGCGAAGATGATGAGCAGACGTCTTCTGCTGCGCCAAAAGTCAACGCCAAGGCCGACCCCGCGCCGGCAACACAGCCTTACGAGACACCGGCTACGTTAGCGCCCAATCCCGACCCAATCGTTTCCAATGGTAATATGCAATCGGTAACTTTGCGTGAAGCCTTGCGCGATGCCATGGCAGAGGAAATGCGCCGCGATGACCGCGTGTTTGTCATGGGTGAGGAAGTCGCCGAGTATCAGGGCGCCTATAAAGTCACACAGGGGCTACTTGACGAATTCGGCGCACGCCGCGTCATCGATACGCCTATTACCGAATATGGTTTTGCAGGCATAGGCACTGGCGCTGCGATGGGCGGCTTGAGACCAATCATCGAATTTATGACATTCAATTTCGCTATGCAGGCGATTGACCACATCATTAATTCTGCCGCGAAGACGAATTATATGTCGGGCGGACAAATGCGCTGTCCCATCGTTTTTCGCGGTCCAAATGGCGCGGCGGCGCGCGTTGGCGCTCAGCATAGCCAGAACTACGTGCCTTGGTACGCCAGTGTTCCGGGGCTTATTGTTATTGCACCTTATGATGCGGCGGACGCGAAAGGCCTTTTGAAAGCAGCTATCCGTTGCGAGGACCCTGTGGTCTTTCTAGAAAATGAGTTGCTCTATGGCCGGACTTACGAGGTACCGGCGGGGAATGATCATGTCGTATCAATCGGCAAAGCCCGGATTATGCGCGAAGGAAGCGACGTAACGATCGTAAGTTATTCCATCGGTGTCGGCCTGTCACTTGAAGCAGCAGCCAAACTGGCAGAAGAGGGCATAAGCGCCGAGGTCATTGACTTGCGCACTATCCGCCCATTGGACAAGGCCACAATATTGGCAAGCTTGGCAAAAACCAACCGCTTGGTTGTGGCGGAAGAAGGATGGCCTGTGTGCTCGATCGGCAGCGAAATATTGGCGATATGTATGGAGGAAGGCTTCGACGATTTGGATACGCCTGTAATGCGTATTACGAACGAAGATGTGCCGATGCCTTACGCGGCGAACCTGGAAAAAATGGCGTTGATTAATGCCGACAAGATTGCGGCTGGTGTACGGAAAACTTTGGGCATTTAACTCGCGGCATAATGCCACGGGGGGCTTGGCATCGGTACATTTGGTCACGGAGGTTGTCTCCAGAGATGCATATGCCATTTGTATCGTTTTTTGTCCGTCAAGAATTCTTAAGATTAAAGAAAAATGGTTTTTATAATATTAACAAATACTTCTCGATACATGAAGTTACAACCATATGACTAATGCCAGTTTGGAAATTCTCCCTCCAACCCGTTTGGCTATGGCGTATGTGCCGGCTCATCTCCGGTCCGCGCTCACACTGTTGTTGCAGATGGACATGCGTTTTGGTGATATCGTGCGGACAGCACGGGAGCCTATGATCGCGCAGATTAAGATGGCCTGGTGGCGCGAAGCATTAACCGAAGCGGTGGATCTGCGCCCGAAGGGTGAGCCGCTACTGCAAGCGCTCGCCGCGGTTGGGGGCACCATTCCGCTGTCCGCGCTTGAGGCGCTGGTGTCCGCATGGGAGGAATTGCTGGGCAGCGATGAATGGAACCAAGCTGTAACCGACACGCATACCCAGTTGCGTGCTGAAGCGATATTCCAGACCTACGCAAATTGGGTGGGGAGTGCGCAGGACGTGCGGCCTATCGGGCGGCTATGGGCTATCGAGGCTTTACGAAAGGCCTTTCCGCAACGCATTGCCGGTAGCATTTCTACGCCACTTGCTGCGCTGCCAAAGGGGCGTGCATTGCGGCCTTTGTCTATACTTCATATGTCTGTGCGAACCACATCGGGTCCGCGTTTGGTCTGGCATGCTTTAACGGGTCTTTAGCATTATGGCGATTTAACTGGGCTGCATTGAAGGAGGCGCAAGCAATGCAGCGAGTTCTCATTGGCGGAGTTGCAGCATTGCTCATGGTGCTGGCAGGGCTATTGTTTTGGTAGACCGCAGCAAATCAGCAATCGGTTGTACCCGCACCGCCGCCGCCAGCCATTGTTTCGGACGCGCTTCCCGAAACTGCGGCAAACGCGCCAGCTTTTGGTCCCACGCCTCCAACAGCGCCTGAAGCGCCGAAGGCGAGCCGTGAAGAGGTGCGCTTCAATCGCTATGATCGCAACAGAGACGAGCTGGTTTCGCGGCTGGAGATGATGGGCAGCCGAACCAAGGCGTTTAAGGCGCTGGATACTGATGGCAACAATCTGCTGACGTTAGAAGAATGGGCTGCTGCGACCGGGCAACGCTTTGCCGGCGCAGATAGAAACAAGGACCAGTTACTGACCCGTAAGGAGTTTGCTCAAACGCGTCCCAAGTTAGTCGCTACACCAGGGTGCCGTTGTTAAGCCGCTATCGCTTGGGCTGAGATCCACGCGTTCAAGTCGGAACGGGCCCTGCCAGTCATCGCCGCTTTGCGTGATTTCTTGTGCACTTTATCCTCGAGCGGCGCGAACAAGCCGAAGTTAATGTTCATGGGCTGATAATCATCGGCCATTGCGTCGCCGGTTATATGGCCAAGCAACGCGCCGAGTGCCGTCGTAGAAGGCGGCGCAGTGACCGTGCGACCAGCAAGCTCAGCGGCTGTCATGATTCCGGCCATAAGGCCGACGGCGCTGCTTTCGACATAGCCCTCGCAGCCGGTAATCTGGCCTGCAAAGCGGATATGCGGCGCAGACTTCAACCGCAACTGGCGATCAAGCAAGATGGGTGACCGAATGAAGGTATTGCGATGTAAGCCGCCAAGTCGTGCGAATTCTGCATTTTGAAGGCCTGGTATTGTACGCAGAAGATCAACTTGAGCAGCGTATTTCATCTTCGTTTGAAACCCGACCATGTTCCACAATGTGCCCTGCTTGTTATCCTGCCGCAGTTGGACGACTGCGTGCGCCCAGCGGCCCGTTGTCGGATTATCCAAACCCACAGGCTTCATGGGGCCAAAGCGCAATGTGTCCAACCCGCGTGAGGCCATAACTTCGATAGGCATGCAGCCTTCAAAATACGGGGTGTTGGTTTCCCATTCCTTGAACTCGGCCTTGTCAGAATCGAGTAAGCCTTGGTGAAAGGCGCGATATTGTGCCTCGTCCATGGGACAGTTGATATAATCCTTGCCTTCGCCCTTGTCCCAACGCGACGCATACCAAGCGATGTCCATGTCGATGCTGTCATGATAGACAATAGGTGCAATCGCATCGAAAAACGCCAAGCGGTCTTCGCCCGTTTTAGCCATGATGCTTTCGGCAAGATTTGTCGCAGTCA
>CALGEE010000553.1 GCA_937881525.1 uncultured Sphingomonadales bacterium
CACAAAGCATCACGCTGGATATGGATTTCAACGATGTTTCCGTTCTCGACGCGCGCAGCCCGCCGCTCGCCCGGCGCATCATCGCGCCAGATTTCAGGCAAGCGGATAACCCGATGCCCGCAACAGACTGCGCGTTTCGTATAAGGGCAACCCGATAACACCCGAATGGCTACCCGCCATCCAGTCGATCAAGGCCTCTGCCCTGCCCTGAATGGCATAACCGCCTGCCTTGCCGAGCCCCTCGCCGCTTTCGATATAACTTTCCATTTCTTCAGGCGACAACCGCTTGAAGCGGACAATGCTATCGCAAATTCTGCTCCGCAAACGGCCATCGCCGTCGATAACTGCAACCGCGCTGAGGACATGATGGCGGCGGCCGCTTAACAATGTCAGAAAGCCGCGCTGCATGTCGGCATCGGTTGCTTGCTGCAATATCCGGCGGCCCACGGCAACGGTTGTGTCCCCTGCGACGACAATTTCCCCGGAGGCGCGTGGAACGGCCACTGCCTTTTCCTCTGCCATGCGCAACGCATAGAAGCGCGGCACCTCCCCCTTGCGCGGGGTTTCGTCAATATCGGGTGATGCGATACGCCCAGGCTCTACGCCCAGACGCGCCAAAAGGTCGCGACGACGCGGGCTGGAAGAAGCCAATATAAGTGTAGGGCTAAGACCCAAGGTCTGCGGCCCTTACTTGAAGCGGTACGTGATCCGGCCCTTGGTCAGATCATATGGGGTCAATTCGCACAGAACCTCGTCTCCCACCAGAACGCGGATACGGTTCTTGCGCATTTTTCCGGCAGTATGGCCCAACACTTCATGGCCATTTTCGAGTTCGACGCGGAACATGGCGTTGGGCAGCAATTCACGGATTGTCCCACGCATTTCGAGCAATTCTTCTTTTGCCATTCGGCCCCTTAAATCTTCAAAAATTCAAACTTGTTGCGCCTGTAACCCTAATGTTCGAAAAAGGGAAGCTCTACAGTATAATCATTCCCTTGCGACAAAACGTTACAACGATCCCCTTTATAATGACGCGTAATGCGTTATGTAGGTCATAACAAATTTATATCTTGAGCTTCCCCTCCATGAAACGTCCCTTTTTCAGTGCACTTTTGCTTGCGTCTACTGCTGTGCCCGCCATGGCAACAAACGATGTTCAGTCCGCCGGAAGCACAGTCGCCATTTCCAATGCCGATGCCGCTGAACAGGTCGAAGCAAATCCATCTGGCGAGATTGTTGTAACCGCCGAACGCATTCGGGGGTCAGTGGACACCGACGTGCCACCGGTAGACGAGCTGAACGAAGCGGATATCGCGGCCATTGGTGCATCTTCATTGACCGACTTGATCGCCGCGGTGGCACCACAGGCCAATTCGGGGCGTGGCCGTGGCCGCGGCATGCCCATCATATTGCTTAATGGACAACGCGTTTCAGGTTTTCGCGAACTGCGGGACTTGCCGCCCGAAGCAATTCGGCAAGTTCAAATTTTCCCCGAAGAAGTAGCGCTGAAATACGGCTTTCGTCCTAACCAGCGGGTCATTAATTTCATCCTTAAAGATAACTTTGCGTCCTTTGCTGCGGAAATTGAGCATGCGCAGCCCGAAGACGGCGGCTTTGGTAGCAATGAATTTGAAGCCACGTTGACACAGATCGGGAGTAAGACGCGGTTCAACCTTGATGTTGAACTGGAAAGATCAACTGCACTGACGGAAACGGAGCGCGACTTGATAGGGTCGGGTGGTTCGCTTTTGGCCCGCGGCGGCAATGTAAGCGGTCTTGGCCCCAATGGCGAAATTGCGCCAGCACTTAGCGCTCTGGCCAGAAGTCGTGTGACGCAAGCCGGAGTACCTTTAGGCATTACCAACCCATCGCTGTCGCAATTTGCGGGCACTGCAAACCGCTTGAACGATAGCGATATTGGCGATGTCCGCACATTGCTACCTCGCACCGAACGGCTTGAAGTCAACGGCACATGGAGCAAGTCGCTTGGACCGCAAACTATTTTGTCGCTTAACGCCAACTATGCGCTGAACGGCAGCGAATCTGTGCTTGGTTTGCCTGGTACTAGCTTTGTATTGCCGGGTAACAGTGTGTTCTCCCCATTTGGGCAGGATGTGACAATCAGCCGCTATTTCGACGCACCGCGTCCGCTGGAGCGCGAAAGCGAAACCAATGTGTTCCAGACTGGTAGCACATTCAACCACGTGCTTGGCAGTTGGCGTTGGACAGTGACGGGCAATTATGCCCGCACCGCAAATCAAACACGCACCACACGCAATGCTGATTTCACCGCCTTGCGTGCTGGCGTCCTTGCCGGAACAGTTAACCCTTTCGCCGCTGATTTTGGCGCGAAATTGCTGTTCCTCGCACCCGATCTCGCCAACAGCCTGAACCAGAATATGGATGTGCGCAGCACGCTTGCAGGAACAGTGCTGAAAGTGCCCGCGGGCGATGTGCAAATGACTTTTGCCTCGGGCTTCACGCGGCAAATGCTGGACAGTGAAACATGGCGCTCATCGGTTACCAATAATGTGGCGCTACGCCGGAACATTATGAACCATTCAGTCAACGCTGAACTGCCGCTCACTAGCCGGGACTTCGGCCTTGGCTCGGTAATTGGCGAATGGGCAATCAACGGCAATATTGGGTACGGCGACCTATCCGACTTTGGCCAACTGTTGGATTATGGCGCTGGCCTGCGGTGGGCCCCTGCCCGCAACTTGACCTTTCAGGTGTCTATTACTGGCGACGAAAACGCGCCCGGAATTGGCCAGCTCGGCAACCCGACTTTGGCTACACCCAATGTTGCCACCTATGACTTTACCCGCGGGGAAAGCCTGTTCATTAACGTGATCACTGGCGGCAACGCTGCCCTTATCGGCGAAAAGCGCCGCGATCTTATCCTAAACGCCAACTGGACACCGAACTTCATCAAGGATTTCGCACTTCAGTTCAGCTATTTCAAAAACAACAGTCGCAATACGACCGCCGCATTCCCGTTACTCACACCCGAAATTGAAGCCGCCTTCGCCAGCCGTGTTGTACGCGATTTAGATGGCCGCTTGGTGAGTATTGACCAGCGCCCCGTTAATTTCGACCGCGAAACATCGCAACGCATCCGCTGGGGCTTTAATGTATCGGGTAGCATTGACGCTGCGCCAGCCGCCAGAGGGCCTTTTGGCGCCCCTCCTAGTACGACGGCACCCAGAGGCCCCGGCGCTGCCACAGGCGCCCCTGCTGCCCCCCCTGCAGGCGCACAACGTGCTGCCGGCGGCCGAGGATCCGGTGGTGGTGGCGGGCGACCAAGCCGCTGGAATATCGCGTTGTACCACACATACCGTATTCAGGAAGAAATCCTCATTCGCCCAGGCGTGCCGATTTTGGACTTGCTCAATGGTTCAGCTACGAACAGCAATGGTGGCGCGGCACGGCATGAAGTCGAGCTTTCGGGCGGTATGTTTCACAAGGGCTTCGGTTTGCGTCTGCAAGGAACCTACAAGAGCGGGACAACTGCCAAGGGCACCGGCCTTCCCGGCAGTAACGACCTAAGATTTAGTGACATCGCCGCCATCAACGTGTTTCTGTTTGTCAATCTCGACCAACAAGCCCGCGTGGTTAAGGCTGTGCCCTTCCTCAAAGGAAGCCGCATAACATTGCGTGTCGAAAACATCCTGAACGATATCGTCGATGTGCGTGACCAAAATGGCAATGTACCGCTGGGTTATCAACAAGGCTATATCGACCCACGCGGCCGCGTCTTTGAATTGAGCGTTAGAAAACTGTTCTAAGTCGGCCGTTTGGCCGGCCAATCGCGAACGAATATCGGCCATCAAATAAAAGGCGCATATCGAAAAAACCCCGCCGGAATCTCTTCCAGCGGGGCTTTTTAAGCTTAATGTTAAGTTTTACATACCGCCATGGGCCAATGCTGCCAATAGAAGCAAGGCCACGATGTTCGTGATCTTGATCATTGGGTTTACAGCAGGTCCAGCGGTGTCCTTATAAGGATCACCCACAGTGTCGCCGGTTACGGCTGCCTTATGGGCCTCCGAACCTTTACCGCCATGGTGGCCATCTTCGATATATTTCTTGGCATTGTCCCATGCGCCGCCACCCGAAGTCATCGAGATAGCAACGAACAGACCGCCGACAATCACACCCAACAGAAGCGCGCCGAGAGCAGCAAA
Organism: uncultured Sphingomonadales bacterium; assembly: GCA_937881525.1. Lineage (GTDB taxonomy): Bacteria > Pseudomonadota > Alphaproteobacteria > Sphingomonadales > Sphingomonadaceae > Sphingorhabdus_B. The sequence continues at coordinate 4,188 of CALGEE010000553.1, forward strand.
GCCCTGTGCGGGACCTGCAACCCAGCTGATCACGAAATACACGACGATTGGTGCCAGTACCGGCAGCAATGAAGGAATGATCATTTCGCGGATCGCTGCCTTGGTCACCAAATCAACGGTGCGGGCATAATCAGGCTTCGAGCTGCCGTCCATGATGCCGGGATTGTTCGCAAACTGGTCACGAACGTCCTTCACCACTTCACCGGCGGCCTTGCCGACTGCAGTCATGCCCATTGCTCCGAAGAGATATGGCAACAATGCACCCAGCAGCAGACCGACGATGACGTAGGGGTTCATGAGCGTGAAATCGACGCCGCCTTCTGCAAGGCCGAGTTTCTCGGAGTAGAACGCCAAGTCAGCGGTATAAGCACCAAACAAAACGAGCGCCGCCAGAGCCGCCGAACCGATGGCATAGCCCTTGGTCACGGCCTTGGTGGTGTTGCCCACAGCGTCGAGCGCGTCGGTCTTTTCACGAACCGATTTGTCCATTTCAGACATTTCAGCGATACCGCCTGCGTTATCGGTGACTGGCCCATAAGCGTCGAGCGCGACAACCATACCGGCCAAAGCCAGCATCGAGGTTGCAGCGAACGCAATACCGATAATGCCCGCCAACTGGAACGAGACAATGATGCCAACACAGATAACCAAAGTCGGCAATGCTGTTGATTCAAGGCTGATCGCTAGGCCCTGGATGACGTTGGTGCCGTGACCGGTTTCCGATGCCTTGGCAATCGAACGGACCGGACGGTAGTTGGTGCTGGTGTAATATTCGGTGATCCAGACCAGAAGCCCGGTGACGGCCAAGCCAACCATCATCGAATAGAACAATGTCCAACCCGTGAAACCGCCGGTGCTATAGGTCACTACGGCATTCATATCGCCGCCGAGCGTCTGGTATGTTACATACCCAATCGCCGGGATCGAAGTGACTGCGGTAACCAAAAAGCCCTTATACATCGCACCCATGATGTTGGTACCACCGCCCAAACGGACGAAAAAGGTTCCCAAGATCGACGTCAGAATGCAGATACCGCCAACAACCAATGGCAACGACATCAGGTTCAACAGCTCGACCGCTGGCATCGCAGCTGGCATCAACAAGGCGAGCAAAACCATAGTTGCGCCAATGGTCACAACATAGGTTTCAAACAAGTCGGCCGCCATACCAGCACAATCGCCAACGTTATCGCCGACATTATCGGCGATCGTCGCAGGGTTGCGGGGGTCATCCTCAGGAATATTTGCTTCGACCTTACCGACGAGGTCGGCACCGACATCCGCAGCCTTGGTAAAGATACCGCCGCCGAGACGCGCGAAAATCGAAATCAGCGATGCGCCGAACGCCAATGCCAGCAAACCGTCGATAACCGGACGGCTGTTCGGCAGGTTCATCGCGACTTCGGTCAAGTAATAGAAGAAACCGGCAATCGCGAGCAACGCAAGGCCAGCAACAAGCATACCGGTGATTGCACCGGCATTAAACGCCATCGTCAGACCTTTTTGAAGGCTTTCGCTAGCGGCCTGCGCAGTGCGGACGTTGGCGCGAACCGAGATGTTCATCCCGATAAAGCCGGTCGCACCAGACAACACAGCGCCAAGGACGAAACCGACCGCAGACAGCGGCCCGAGGAACACGCCGACCAAAACCGCAACGATCACGCCAACAATGGCGATAGTGCGATATTGGCGGGCCAGATAGGCGCCAGCGCCTTCCTGAATAGCGGCTGCAATTTCCTGCATCCGCGGTGTGCCGGCTGATGCAGCAAGCACCGAGCGGCTTGTTATAATTCCATAAAGCACGGCAACAAGCCCGCACAATATAGCCATAATTGACAAAGACATAAACTGTCCCTTCCCCGTTTTTCTTTGTTAGAAACTCTCTTCCAGTGTACCCAGAAAGGCACACAAGCGGGTGCGGTATAGGGTGGCTTTATAGTATGACGCAACCCATAAAAACGGCCTTGTGGGCCGGTTTGGCTTATTAATGTTGATAACCGAGCATCGGGGGCAATTTTACCGGAGTCGCGCCGTCTTTCAAGGTGAGACCGCCGCCGGATAAAACACGGCCAATGGCGGTTGCCTGCACGGGTAGCGTCACGTCTGGCCGCGCTGTGAACAACAATTGGTAATCATCACCCCAGCTTGCGGCCTGCAACCGGCTTTCGAGGCTATCGGTGCGGCAACTTACATACAAGGGCGACAAAGGCACACAGGCGAGGTCGATTTCGATACCAACTCGGCTAGCGGTGGCCATGCGTTCGCTATCCAGCAGCAAACCATCCGACACATCCATCATCGCGGTGACAATCGGCGCAAGCACTTGGCCGTCGGCCACCCGCGCGACTGGCCGGTTAAGCGCATCGGCAAGCGGCCCAATTTCGTCAAAGCCGGCGTCCATAAGCTCAAAACCGGCAAGCGCATCGCCAAGCGTGCCTGTCACATATAAGAAGTCACCCATTTGAGCGCCCGCGCGCGCGGGCACTGGGCGATGCGTTGCCATGCCAAGGGCAGTTAACCCAAGCGCGCGCTTGTCACCGCGATTGGCGACGGTGTCCCCGCCGAGCAAAGCCACGTCGTAATGCGCCAGCGCCTTTTCTAGCCCCACGGCAAAGGCTCTGTCCCACGCATCATCACCAAGCATAAAGCCAAGCAGCACGCCAACAGGAGCCGCTCCCTTTGCGGCAAGATCAGACAGATTGGACGCAACCAGCTTCCAAGCGACATCCGCAGGATTTGCATTTGAGCGGAAATGCACCCCCTCCGCCATCATATCGTGCGTGGTGATTAACGACGCGTCCCCCATGTCGATCACCGCCACATCATCCAACAAACCACGCGCAGCAGGATCATTGGCAAAACTGCGCAATAGATTGATGAAAGTG
>CALGEE010000554.1 GCA_937881525.1 uncultured Sphingomonadales bacterium
GTTTGCCAAACTCTGTTACGTCTGCCCCCGCCACGAACGTTTTGCCCGCACAGGCTAAAATCACCGCCATGACGCTATCGTCGGTCTCGGTGACGGCCAGGGCGTCAAACAGTCCCTGTCGCACTGCCTGCGACGTTGCGTTGACGGGTGGGTTGTCAATTGTGACGACGGCCACCTTTCCCGTGACCGATACTGAAACGACCATTAGGAAAAAGCCTGAAGTCCGGTCTGCCCCCGCCCAAGGATCAGCGCGTGGATGTCATGGGTACCCTCATAGGTATTGACCGCCTCAAGGTTCATCATGTGGCGGATCACGCCATATTCATCCGAGACACCGTTGCCGCCCACGTCCTCTGACAAGGTTGCGCCTAATAGGCCAAGCTCGCCCATTTCGCTCATGATTTCGCGGTAAAACACCTCATGCCGGTTGGCTTCGACCCCCCATGACAGCAGCTTGTCCTGCGCATAGGTCTTGGAGGTGTCGCGGATCATCCGCTCTTCTTCGGTCATCTGGCTATCAATTCCAAATGGATCGGCCCAGTCGAGTGCCGCAGGTTTTGCACGGGCGCCTTCGGGGGTGGCCACGTGGCCGCAAAGATCATCAGGCATGTAGTCCTCATCGAATCTGTCAGCTTAATCTGCAGCAATGAAATATCTTTAGGCTTGAAATTTCAAGCTTGAAATAAAATCCAGTTCCGGCAAAGCTGGGGAGCGAATCGAAGCTAGAGGGGGCCTTATGCGGATTGCGTGCCTTGGTGGCGGACCTGCCGGACTCTACTTTGCGATCTCGATGAAACTGCGCGACTCGGCGCATGAAGTCACCGTGATCGAACGCAATCGCCCGGACGACACGTTTGGCTGGGGCGTGGTTTTGTCGGATGAAACGCTGGACAATCTGGCGGCAAACGATCCCGTCAGCGCGGCGCAGATCAAAGAGAACTTTACCTATTGGGATGACATCGCGCTGCATTTCCGGGGGGAACGCATCCTGTCGTCGGGGCACGGGTTCTGCGGGATCGGACGCAAGACGTTGCTTTTACTCTTGCAGGCGCGAGCGCGGGCACTCGGCGTCGCTATGCTGTTTGAGACCGAAGTCGACAGCGCTGAGGCCTATCGCAAGGACTATGACGTTGTGGTGGCCTCGGACGGGCTGAACTCGAAGACTCGCACGCTTTACGCGGATAGCTTTCAGCCCGATGTCGACCAGCGGCTCTGCCAGTTTGTCTGGCTGGGCACGCACCAGAAATTCGACGACGCCTTCACATTCATCTTTGAAGAGACCAAGCACGGCTGGGTTTGGGCACATGCCTATCAGTTCGACGACACCACGGCGACCTTCATCGTCGAATGCGCGCAAGCAACGTTCGAGGCCTGGGGCTTTGGCAAGATGAGCCAGACGGAGTCCATCGCCGCCTGTGAAGAGATCTTCAAGGACCACCTTGGCGGTCATGCCCTGATGACCAACGCGAACCACATTCGCGGCTCGGCCTGGCTGCGCTTCCCCCGGGTGCTGTGCGAACGCTGGCACCACGAAAATGTAGTCCTTCTGGGTGACGCGGCCGCGTCGGCGCATTTCTCCATCGGGTCGGGGACGAAACTGGCGCTCGAAAGTGCTGTGGCACTGGCCGAATTGCTGCACACAGAGACGGATCTCGAGGCCGCCTTTGCGCGCTATCAGGGCGAACGGCGTTTGGAGGTGCTGCGTTTGCAGTCAGCGGCGCGTAACTCGCTGGAATGGTTCGAGACGGTAGAGCGATACTTTAGCCTCGATCCGATTCAGCTGAATTACTCCATGCTTACCCGCAGCCAGCGGATCAGCCACGAAAACCTGAGGGAGCGCGACAAGGACTGGCTGGAAAGCGCGGAGCGGTGGTTCATGACGCAGGCTGGTGTGTCCGAAAACGCTCCGCTGCGGAGCCCGATGTTCACGCCCTTCGCCTTGCGCGAGATGGAGTTGAAAAACCGCATCGTAGTCTCGCCGATGGCGCAATACAAGGCCGAGGATGGTTGTCCGACTGATTGGCACCTGACTCATTACGGCGAACGCGCCAAGGGTGGCGCGGGTTTGGTCTATACAGAGATGACCTGTGTGAGCGCCGAAGGGCGGATTACGTCGGGCTGTCCGGGGCTTTATACGCCAGACCATGAGGCGGCGTGGGCGAGGCTGACGGGGTTCGTTCACGCGCACACAGACGCAAAAATCTGTTGTCAGATAGGTCACTCAGGACGCAAGGGATCAACACAATTGGGGTGGGAGATGATGGACGCTCCGCTGGCCCGGGACAACTGGGATGTCGTCAGCGCCTCACCCATCCCTTGGTCTTTAGTCAACGCGACCCCACGAGAGATCACGCGCGCAGAGATGGACGAGGTCCGCGACCAATTCGTGGCCTCAACCAAAATGGCGGCGCGCGCTGGTTTTGACATGATCGAGCTGCACGCCGGCCACGGCTATCTGATCTCATCCTTCCTGTCGCCGGTATCGAATGTCCGCAGCGATGAATATGGCGGAACGCTGGAAAACCGTCTGCACTGGCCGCTGGAGGTTTTTGCGGCCATGCGCGCGGTCTGGCCTGATAGCAAGCCGATGTCGGTGCGCATTTCGGCCAACGACTGGGTTGGCGATGCTGGTGTCACCCCAGAGGAGGCGGTCATCATCGCTGCCGCCTTCAGCGACGCAGGTGCCGACCTGATTGATGTCTCCGCCGGGCAGACCACCGTTGAGGCCAAACCGGTCTATGGCCGCATGTTTCAGACGCCGTTCAGTGATCGGATCCGGAACGAGGCAGGCATTTGCACCATGGCCGTTGGCAATATTTACGCGGCCGACCATGCAAATTCGATCCTAATGGCGGGCCGCGCCGATTTGGTGGCTGTGGGGCGCCCGCATCTGGCGGATCCCTACTGGACCTTGCACGAGGCCGCCAAGATTGGCGATCGGGCTGCACCCGATTGGCCTTTGCCTTATCTGGCCGGCCGGGATCAGGCTTGGCGTCTGGCGGACCGTGAAGTAGAGGCGATCCGGGCATGAGACGGGTCCTTGTCACAGGCGGCGGAACGGGCATCGGGCGGGCCATCGCTCATGCATTCGACGACGCAGGCGATGCCGTGACTATTGTGGGCCGGCGGCCCGAGCCTCTCGCCGAGACGGCCCAAGGGCGCGACATCGCCTGCCGCACTGTGGACATAACCGATGAAGCGCAAGTCGATGCACTTTTTGACCAACCCTTTGACGTTGTAGTCGCCAATGCGGGCGGCGGCGGCGCTGGAAAACTGACCAAACTGTTGTTGGCGGACTGGAATGCGACCCTAGCGGTGAACTTGACCGGCACGTTCCTAACGTTCCGCGCGGCGCTGCGCACTTTGCAGCAAGACGCCAGGTTGATTGCGATTGCGTCCACGGCGGCGCTGAAAGGCAATGCCTCTGTTCCAGCTTACACGGCGGCGAAACACGGGGTGCTGGGGTTGGTGCGGTCAATCGCGCTCGACATTGCGAAATCCGGGGCGACGTGCAACGCGATTTGCCCCGGTTTCACGGACACGGACCTCGCCGATACCGCGATCACGGGCCTGATGACCCACTTGGACAAAACGCGGGACGAGGCCATGCAGATGGTCGCGTCCGGCAATCCGCAGGCCCGCCTGATCACCCCCTTAGAAGTGGCCGCGACCGCACTGTTCCTGGCCTCACTTGAAGCGTCCGCCATCAACGGCCATGCCTTGTCCGTATCGGGAGGAGAGATATGAGCACACAGCCCACTCCAACACCGGAACCGACGTCAAAAACACGGCTCAGGTTGTGGCTGAAGCTCTTGGATCTTACCTCTGGGATCGAGGCAGAGCTGCGCCGCAAGTTGCGGTACGCGCATGACACGACACTGCCACGTTTTGACGTCATGGCGGCCCTTTCTCGGCATCCCGAGGGGCTGAAGATGAGCGAGCTTTCGGGCTATCTCAAGGTCTCGAACGGCAATATCACCGGCATTGTGGCTCGGTTGACCGAGGAAGGGCTTGCCTTGCGTGTGGCGGTTCCCAGGGACAAACGCGCGCAATTCGCGCGGTTGACGCCTAAGGGGCATCAGGCATTTGCCGCGCTTGCCGCTGAGCATGAAGCCTGGATAGACGACATATTGGGCGGTCTGTCCGTTTCTGATGCGCAGGCGATGATGCAATTGCTCGACAGTGCTAAGACGGCAAAGGGCGACGCATGACCCTGCCTGACCCCATCCACTTCCGCTGTGAGATCAAAGGGGGCATCGCCCGAATCGCCCATGACCGACCCGAGCGGAAAAACCCCTTCACCTTCGACAGCTATGCTGAGATGCGCGATTGGTTCCGCGCGCTCGTCTATGCCGACGATATCCACGCTGTGGTGATCCTGCCCAATGGCGGCAACTTCAGCTCGGGCGGGGATGTGCATAACATCATTGGCCCTCTCACCCGGATGTCGATGAAAGAGCTTTTGAACTTTACTCGTATGACCGGCGATCTGGTCAAGGCGATGGTGCATTGCGGCAAGCCGATCATCGCCGCCGTCGACGGCGTTTGTGCGGGTGCAGGCGCGATTATGGCGATGGCCTCGGATTTGCGCATTGCCGGGCCCGACGCCAAGGTTGCCTTTCTGTTTAACCGCGTGGGCCTCGCGGGGTGCGATATGGGGGCCTGCGCGATGCTGCCTCGCATTGTCGGACAGGGCCGCGCGGCAGACCTGCTTTACACAGGACGCACCCTGCGGGCCGAGGAAGGTGAGCGCTGGGGGTTCTTTAACAGCCTCTCACCTGCCGAGAGCCTTGAGGCCGATGCAATCGCATTGGCCACCCGGATCGCCCAAGGCCCCACTTTCGCCAATTCCATGACCAAGACCATGCTGGCGCAGGAATGGAACATGAGCCTCGATCAGGCCATCGAGGCCGAGGCGCAGGCGCAGGCCATTTGCATGCAGGGCCGCGATTTCACCCGCGCCTATGAGGCGTTCGTCGCTAAAGAAAAACCGGTGTTTGAGGGTGACTGATGGCGGATAAAAGTTTTCTTACCTGGCCGTTTTTTGAAGACGCCCATCGGGTCTGGGCCGCTGAGATCGAGGCAACAGTAAAGTCCCTGCGCATTGATCATTCTGATGTGGATGCGGCCTGTCGGACTTTGGTCAAAGACCTCGGCGACGCGGGCCTTCTGGCCACAACCTCGTCTGACATGGGCCACTTTGATGTGCGCAAGCTGTGCCTTTCCCGTGAGACGTTGGCGCGGCACGATGGGCTGGCCGATTTTGCCTTTGCAATGCAGGGGCTTGGCACCGGCGCGCTGACCCTCTTTGGAACGGATACACAAAAGGCCGCCTGGCTGCCCAAGACGCGCGCAGGCACCGCCATCTCGGCCTTTGCGTTGACTGAGCCCGGCTCTGGCTCGGACGTGGCCAATTCCACAATGACGGCAACCCGGGATGGCGACGCCTATGTGCTGAATGGCAAGAAGACCTGGATCTCGAACGGCGGGATAGCGGATGTGTACACGCTTTTTGCGCGGACGGGCGAAGCGCCGGGGGCTAAGGGCCTTTCCGCCTTCATCGTCACGCCGGACTTGCTCGGGTTCGAGGTGGCCGAGCGGCTAAACACGATCGCACCGCATCCGCTGGCCACCTTGCGCTTGACCGATTGCCGGGTACCCGCGTCAGACATGATTGGCGCCCCGGGCCAGGGGTTCAAGATCGCGATGTCGGTACTGGATGTCTTCCGCCCGACGGTGGCCGCCGCGGCCCTGGGCTTCGCCCGCCGCGCGCTGGATGAGGCTTTGGCCCGGGTCAGCACGCGTCACGTCCAAGGCGCGCCACTTTTCGATTTGCAGATGGTGCAGGGGCATATCGCCGATATGGCTCTTGATGTGGATGCCAGTGCCTTGCTGATCTACCGCGCCGCCTGGGCCCGCGATACGGGCGCGCCCCGCATCACACGCGAAGCCGCCATGGCTAAGCTCTTTGCAACAGACCAAGCCCAACAGGTCATCGACAAAGCGGTGCAGCTCTCGGGCGGCGATGGCGTCCGATCCGGCGAGACAGTTGAGAGTCTCTACCGCGAAATCCGCGCGCTGCGCATCTATGAGGGTGCCAGCGATGTACAGAAAGTCATCATCGCCCGCCAAACCATGGGTGCCTATGAGGGGGACCGCTAATGCTTGGCCCGACCGCTCATACCGATCCCTTTGCCCGCGAAAATCTGCCGCCTACGGACATGTGGCCCGACTTCCTGATGGAGGGGTTCGACTATCCCGAATACATTAATGCAGGGCGAGAGCTGACGGATGCGATGGTGGAGCGCGGGTTTGGTGACAACATAGCCCTGATCGGCAACGGGCGACAGCGCACCTATAAGGAACTGACCGATTGGACCAACCGTCTGGCCCACGCGCTGGTCGATGATATCGGGGTTAAGCCGGGCAACCGGGTGCTAATCCGATCCGCCAACAACCCCGCCATGGTGGCCTGTTGGCTAGCCGCCACCAAGGTGGGCGCGGTTGTCGTGAACACCATGCCGATGCTGCGCGCCGGAGAGCTATCCAAATACGTCGACAAGGCCGAGATCCAGTTTGCGCTTTGCGACACCCGCCTGATGGACGAGATGGCGGCCTGCGCCAAATACAACCCACGCCTGAAACGCATCGTGTGCTTTGACGGAACATCGAACCACGATGCGGAACTGGACAGGTTGGCCTTGGAAAAACCTGTTCGTTTTGAGGCGGTAGAGACAGGCCGCGATGATGTGGCGCTCTTGGGCTTCACCTCTGGTTCAACCGGAGAGCCGAAGGCCACATTACATTTCCACCGCGATTTGCTGATCATTGCGGATGGCTATGCGCGGGAGATCTTAGAGGTCGTGCCCGAGGATGTGTTCGTTGGGTCGCCGCCTTTGGCCTTTACCTTTGGGCTTGGGGGGCTTGCGATCTTTCCGCTGCGGTTTGGGGCCACGGCAACCCTGCTTGAACAGGCAACACCACAGAACTTGATCGAGATCATCCAGAAATACAAAGCGACAGTGTCCTTCACAGCGCCTACAGCCTACCGTGTCATGCTGCGCGCTATGGACGAAGGGGCCGACCTGTCCACGCTGCGCGCTGCCGTTTCAGCCGGCGAAACGCTGCCCGCTCCGGTCTATGACGAATGGTTCGCCAAGACGGGCAAACCGATGCTCGACGGGATCGGCGCGACAGAGATGCTGCATATCTTTATCTCCAACCGGTTTGATGACCACCGCCCAAGCTGCACCGGAAAGCTGGTGACGGGCTATGAGGCGAAGATCATTGACGAGACAGGAGATGCCGTTTCAGACGGGACTGTTGGACGCCTCGCGGTTCGCGGGCCTACCGGCTGCCGCTACCTGCGCGGGGAACGGCAAGGCGGCTACGTCATGGACGGTTGGAACGTCACTGGCGACAGCTTCAAGCGCGATGAAGACGGCTATTATCATTTCATAGCCCGCAACGACGACATGATCATTTCGGCAGGCTACAATATTGCGGGGCCGGAGGTTGAGGCTGCGCTTCTGTCCCATGACGCGGTTGGCGAAGTTGGCGTGATCGGAGCGCCAGACCCGGAGCGCGGACACATCGTTGAGGCGCATATCGTTCTCAATGACGGTTTTGAGCCGTCCGAGACACTGGCTAAATCCTTGCAGGACCACGTCAAGACAGTGATTGCGCCCTACAAATATCCGCGTTCAATTGAGTTTCGGGACAAATTGCCGAAAACCGCGACTGGAAAGATCCAGCGGTTCAAACTTGCGAAGGAGGCCCAAAACCAATGACCTGCCTTTTTGACCAACTACGCTGCACGCCTGGCACGGCATATGATGTTGCCGACTGGATCGCGCTTAAAGAAATCCACTCCGAAATGCAATCAACCAGCGGCGAATATGACCTCTTGCTCAAGGTCTACGTCCCCGAAGGAGAGGATGTTGGGCGATACATCAACGAGCAAATTGGCCGAGGAAAGAACATTGAGCGGACTTTAACCACGCTCACTTTTTCGGCGTTTTGAAACCTCAGGGAAAGGAAAAGACCATGAAAACTGGACTACTCGCGCTTGCTGTTGGCGCAATAATCAGCACGTCGGCATTTGCCGAAACCAAGATAGGCATGATCACGACGCTGTCTGGCGGTGGTGCTGGGCTCGGTATTGATGTCCGCGACGGCTTTATGCTGGCGATCGCCCAATCGGGCCGCGACGACATTGAAGTGATCATCGAGGACGATCAGCAGAAGCCGGACATTGCCGTTCAACTGTCCGACAAGATGATCCAGTCCGAGGATGTCGACATCATGACCGGCATCATCTGGTCAAACCTCGCCATGGCCGTGGTACCCTCGGTTGTGAACCAAGACGTATTCTACCTTTCGCCCAATGCAGGCCCCTCGGTTCTGGCCGGGCAAGGCTGCCACGAAAACTACTTCAACGTGGCTTGGCAAAACGACAACCTGCATGAAGCCGCCGGCGCCTATGCCAACAGCACCGGCTACACCAACAGCTTTATCCTGGCACCGAACTACCCCGCAGGTCAGGACGCCTTGAACGGCTATAAGCGGTTCTATGAAGGGGAACTGGCGGGTGAACTTTACACGCAGCTAGGGCAGACAGACTACGCCGCTGAGATCGCTCAGATCCGCGCGTCCGGGGCGGATTCAGTCTTCTTCTTTCTTCCCGGTGGGATGGGAATTTCTTTCCTGAAGCAATATGCTGATAGTGGTGTTGATATCCCCGTCCTTGGCCCGGCGTTCAGCTTTGACCAAGGTATTTTGCAGGCCGTCGGTGGCGCAGCACTTGGTGTCGTAAATACCTCACAGTGGAATAAAGATATCGACAACCCGACCAACGCATCCTTCGTTGAAAGCTTTGAGGCCGAATACGGTCGTCTCCCATCGCTTTACGCCAGCCAAGGGTTTGATACCGCCAACCTGATTCTATCGGCGCTTGAAACTGCTAGCCCCGATGACGCCGGCGCGTTCCGCGAGGCGCTGCGCGCGGCTGACTTCGACAGCACGCGGGGCGACTTTGCCTTTGGTCCGAACCATCACCCGATCCAGACCATCTACGCGCGCGAGGTGGTTCAAGAGGGCGACATCTTCACCAACAGGATCCTCGGCGTCGCGTTGGAAGCCCACGCAGACGCCTACGCGGCTGACTGCAAGATGTAAGATCAGTGCCTGTCTGTCCGGGCGCTAAGCCGCTCGGACAGACTCACCAAAAAGGTAGGGACATGTCCGCAATTCTGATCATTGAGCAGATCCTCAACGGGCTGCAGTTTGGCATCATGTTGTTCTTGATGGCCGCCGGGCTGACGCTGATTTTTGGGGTCATGGGGCTCATCAATTTGGCGCATGGCTCGCTCTATATGATAGGGGCCTTTGCGGCTGCTGCCACGGCTGGGGCGACCGGGTCTTTCCTGCTCGCTTTGGTTGCGGCGCTTGCGGCGGCGGCCATCGTGGGGGCCATTGTTGAGATTGTCGTGATCCGACGGCTCTATTGCGCAGCGCATTTAGATCAGGTGCTTGCGACCTTTGCCCTGATCCTGATATTTTCAGAAGGCACGCGCTGGATTTTCGGCTCTTTTCCGCTGTTTCTTGACGTTCCGAGCTATTTGTCCGGGCCCGTCAGCCTGCCGGGCGGCATACAATATTCACTATACCGCTTGGCCCTAATCGTGATTGGGTTGCTCGTCGCTCTTGGCCTGTGGTGGCTGACCGCGCGCACGCGTTTGGGCATCCAGATCCGAGCGGGTGAAAATGATCGTGAGATGATTGCAGCTCTTGGGGTCGATATCTCAAAACTTTACACGCTGGTCTTCGCTCTTGGCGCGGCCCTCGCTGGTCTTGCGGGAGCCTTGGTGGGCGCCATTCAATCTGTGCAAGTGGGCATGGGCGAACCTGTTCTGATCCTTGCTTTCGTCGTGATCGTGATCGGCGGCATCGGATCGATTAAAGGGGCGTTTATTGGTTCGCTGTTGGTGGGGCTGACCGACACCCTTGGCGGTATTTTCCTGCCTGAACTGTTCAAACTCTATATGGAGCCGGGGGCCGCATCGCAAACCGGGTCGGCGCTGGCATCAATGGCCGTCTACATCTTGATGAGCATTGTCCTTGTGTGGCGGCCCACGGGCCTGTTCGGGGCGCGCGCATGATCCAGGAACGCTATATCAACGCACCAGTCATCGCGGGCTTTCTAGTGCTTGCGATCTGGGCGCATCTTGCCGATGAACCCTTTACGATCACACTGGCCACGCGCGCGGTTCTTTTGGCGCTGGCTGCCGTAGGGTTGAACATCGCCCTTGGGATCGGCGGGCTTGTCAGCCTGGGCCACGCCGTCTTTTTCGGGCTGGGTGGCTACGCCATGGGCATCCTCGCCTACCACGCCCAAAGCTTCAGCCCGCTTGAACTGGGGTCGCTCACGATAGTGGGGACCAAGTCCATGCCCATCATCTGGCTAACCGCAATCCTGGTCTCCGCGCTTACGGCCCTTCTGATCGGCTTGATCTCGCTACGCACGACCGGCGTCTACTTCATCATGATCACGTTGGCATTCGGGCAGATGTTCTTTTTCTTCTCGATCTCCTGGAGCACCTATGGCGGCGAAGACGGCCTGTCGATCTGGGTGCGCAACGACTTCCCGGGACTAAACACCCTAGTACCGATCCAGTTTTTCGGGATTTGCTTTCTGTCGCTTTGCCTAGCGTTGATCCTGCATTCGCGGCTGCGGGCGTCGCCCTTTGGCCTGGCGTTGAACGCGGCGCGCCAGGCGCCCCAGCGGGTTGAGACAGTGGGGCTAAACCCAATGCGGCTCAAACTCCTGGCCTTTGTAATCTCTGGCGCGGTGACCGGACTGGCAGGCGCGCTGTTCGCAGACCTCAACCGGTTTGTAAGCCCAACCATGTTCAGCTGGCAATTGTCGGGTGAGTTGATCGTGCTGATCATCATCGGCGGTGTGGGCCGTCTGATGGGGCCAGTGATTGGTGCTGCACTCTTTGTAACGCTGGAACATGTGCTTGGGGATATGACGGACTTCTGGCACGTCTGGCTGGGCGTCATCCTGCTGTTGATCGTGCTCTTTGCGCGGGGCGGTGTGATCGGCCTCCTTACGGGAAAGGCAGGGCCGCATGTCTAACGTCGTTCTTGAGACCCGCGGTCTGCAAAAAAGCTTTGGCGCACTCAAGGCCACCGACGATGTGTCTCTGAGACTCAAAACCGGAGAGATTCACGCGATCATCGGACCCAACGGCGCGGGCAAATCCACCTTGATCGGTCAAATCAGCGGCGGGCTTAGGCCGGATGCGGGATCCGTTCACTTTGCCGGGCGCGATGTCACGGGGCTTTCGACGGCCGCGCGTGCCGCCGCTGGTTTGGCGCGCACGTTCCAAATCTCTGCGCTCGCCATGGAAGACACCGTGCTAGAAAACGCGCTTTTGGGCGCGCTGGGGCAATCCGCTCAGCCCTGGCGGTTTTGGGCACCGGCTGCCAAGAATAAGGACTTGCATCTGCGGGCCATGGCTGCCCTGGAGCGTGTTGGCCTCGCAGAGGCTGCTGATCAGATCACGGCCAACCTCAGCCACGGCCAGCGCCGCCAGTTGGAGGTTGCCGTGGCTCTGACTTTGGAACCAAAAGCCTTCGTGATGGACGAGCCGATGGCCGGACTTGGCGCAGAGGGCTCAAAAACTATGACCGGTTTCCTCGATGAGCTGCGCAGCGAAGCACCCATCCTGCTGGTCGAGCATGACATGGACGCGGTCTTCGCACTCGCCGATCGGATTTCTGTGCTGGTTTACGGGCGTGTGGTCGCGACCGGAACGGTGGACGAAATCCGCGCCTCCCGCGAGGTGAAAGAGGCCTATTTGGGGGACGGCGCATGAGCCTCCTGTCGGTCAAAAACCTCACCGCCGCTTATGGGCCGGTCCCTGCGCTCTTTGGGGTCGACCTAGAGGTTGCGGCAGGCGAAGTCGTGGCGCTGATGGGGCGCAACGGGATGGGCAAAACCACCACCGTCAAAGCGATTTGTCGCATGATCTCATCCCAAGGCGAGCTGCGCTTTGCGGATCAGACACTCCATACGATGCCAAGCCATAAGGTCGCGCGCCTTGGCGTCGGGCTGGTGCTCGAGGGGCGCCGCTGTTTCAAGGATTTGACGGTGCAAGAGAACCTGATGGCGGCTGCGCGACCGGGGGCTTGGAACCTAAGAACTGTTGCTACCCTGTTCCCAAGACTGGATGAACGTCGCGCACAACGCGCCCATTCGCTCTCTGGCGGGGAACAACAGATGCTCGTAATCGGGCGTGCCCTGATGACGAACCCACAGCTTTTGATACTGGATGAGGCGACCGAAGGGCTTGCCCCAATTGTGCGTCAGGAAATCTGGGCCGCAATCACGCGGATCAAGGTAGAGTCCGGTATGGCGATCCTGTTGATCGACAAAAGCCTCAAGGAACTGGCAACGGTTGCGGATCGTGCCGTGATTTTGGCGCGTGGCAAGACCGTTTGGTCTGGGGCGATGTCCGAACTCACACCCGAGATCACGCAGTACTATGTCGGGATCTAGGCCATGTTTGAGATGCAACAAAAGGTGCTGTTCAAACATTGCGACCCTGCGGGCATTGTCTTCTTTCCGCGTTATTTCGAGATGATGAACGATTGCGTCGAAGCGTTCTTTGATCAGGTGCTCGGCACGCCGTTCGAAACCCTGCTTCTGACCCATGGAGTGCCGACCGCGGCGATCTCGACCCGGTTTACCGCGCCCTCGCGGCACGGCGATCTGCTGGTGCTCAAACTGCAGACAACCAAGGTCGGACGCACGTCCTGGCAGTATCAATTGACTGCGACATGCAACGGTACATCACGTTTTGAAACCGAAGCGACGATTGTCCATGTGGACGCCGCCGGGAAAACCACCCCGTGGCCCGACACATTGCACCACAAACTCAAGACCAACGAGGCCCAACATGTCCCATAAAGTCATCCACCCCGAAGGCTGGTTGCCCGCCAAAGGCTATGCCAACGGCGTTTTGACCAAAGACGGCACTTTGTATACCGGCGGACAGATCGGTTGGGACGCGCAAAAGCGCTTTGTCTCCCGCGACTTTATCGGCCAGATGCGGCAGGCCTTGGCCAATATCCGTGCCATCGTCGAGGCTGCGGGCGGCAAGGTGGAGGACATCACGCGCCTGACCTGGTTTGTCACCGACAAGCGAGAGTACCTCGCGGCGCAGGCTGAGGTTGGCCAGGCCTACCGCGAGGTCTTCGACAAGCATTTCCCCGCCATGTCGATGGTCGTTGTCTCTGCGCTCGTCGAAGATGAGGCCAAGGTTGAAATTGAAGCCACAGCGCATCTGTCATGATGCTGCGCCGCGTCTATATCTGCGACTATCAGCGGACACCGATTGGCCGTTATGGCGGTGTCCTGTCTGCGGTGCGGGCCGATGATCTGGCCACCGTGCCGGTCAAGGCGCTGATGGCGCGCAGCGCGATTGATTGGGCCGCGCTTGACCAGGTCATTTTTGGTGCGGCCAACCAAGCGGGGGAGGACAATCGCAACCTGGCGCGCATGGTTGTGCTTCTGTCGGGTCTGCCCGAGACTGTGCCTGCCATGACCGTGAACCGACTTTGCGCCAGTGGACTTGACGCAGTGATTACGGGCGCCCATCAGATCCAGGTTGGTGCGGCGGATCTGGTGATCGCAGGCGGTTCGGAAAGCATGAGCCGCGCGCCTTTTGTGATGCCCAAAGCGGCTGCTGCCTTTGCGCGCACGTCTGAGATCCACGACACGACCATCGGCTGGCGTTTTGTGAACCAGCAGATCGCCGCACGCTTCGGGATCGAGGCTATGCCCGAGACGGCCGAGAACGTTGCCGCCGAATATGCCATCAGCCGCGAGGACCAGGACAGGTTCGCCCAGTCGAGCCAAACCCGGGCTGAACGGGCCATTGCCTCCGGGGCTTACAAGGCCGAACTTTGCCCCGTTGTGATCCCTCAGCGGCGCGGCGATCCTGTGCGCGTCAATGTGGACGAGCATCCCCGCCCCACAACGCTTAAGGCGCTGGCCAAGCTGACGACGCCCTTCCGCGACGGCGGCACGGTGACCGCAGGCAATTCATCGGGCGTCAATGATGGTGCGGCGGCACTCTTACTGGCCTCCGAAGACGCCATTTCGCGGCATGGTCTGACGCCACTGGCGCGGTTCGATGCGTCCGCAAGCGCTGGCGTCGCGCCTCGGGTCATGGGCATTGGGCCGGTGCCCGCGACCGCACGACTTTGCAGCAGGATCGGCCTGCGCCCGCAGGACTTTGACTTGATAGAACTGAACGAAGCCTTCGCCTCACAAGCCATCGCAGTGTGCCGCAAGCTCGAGGTTGATCCCTTCGCCGCGCATGTGAACCCGCGGGGCGGGGCCATTGCATTGGGTCACCCTCTGGGCATGACAGGCGCACGGCTTGCCGGAACAGCCACCCTGGCGCTGTCGCGTGGTGAGGCAGAGCGGGCTCTGGTGTCGCTTTGTGTGGGTGTTGGCCAGGGCGTCTCCATGGCGTTGATCCGGATTTAGGGCTAGCGGGTCAGTTTATGTTAGAGGTGGTCTTGGTTTTTTGACCAGAGTTATGCCGCGCAGCTCTCTGACTTTGGTTTCATGTCACGGAGCAAGCCGACATCCATGGTGTTGAACAACCGCCAGCTCAGCACCTTTCGGCTGTACTAATCCATGACAGCGACCAGCTAGAGAAAGCCACGTTCCATGCGGATACCGGAACGTGTCAACGACTTTGAGACAGTGGCTTTTGGACTTTAGACGTGGGTTTCTT